>NZ_JACJSE010000003.1:0-300000 GCF_014698045.1 Aulosira sp. FACHB-615 | reverse complement strand
GGCAATTTCCTCTGGTTATTGGGCGGGAAATTCGGCGGCGCAGTATGCCTTAAACTTAGGACAGCAAGCAAATCAACGCCTAGTTCGCGGCGTGGGTGAAGCAGCATTACAACCCAAAGCTGAGAACGCTTCTAGCCCAAACATCAACGAATTTATCCAAGCCGTACAAACCGAAGTCTTCCCCTACAATCGCAATTACTTCCGCACAGAAAAAGGCTTATCCGATTCTCTTTCCCGCCTGGATAACCTGTGGCAAATAATCCGCGATACCCAAATAGAAGACAGTCAACTCATCCGAGCGCGAGAAGCCGCCGCAATGGTAGCGACAGCAAGATGGATGTACAACAGTGCCTTAGAACGCAAAGAAACACGGGGTATGCACAAACACCAAGACTATCCCCAACAAGATGCGAATCAACAGCATTACTTAATTAGCGGTGGTTTAGATCAAGTTTGGGTCAAAACTCAACCACTCAGCAGTACCGATAAATCTTTATCAGTAGCAGGAGCAGCAGCGTGATTGAGTTAGTCAGCGAGTCACGATGTATTCAGTGTAATCTCTGCGTTAACGTTTGCCCTACCAACGTATTTGATATTGTACCTGATGCACCGCCCACAATTGCACGTCAAAGCGATTGTCAAACCTGCTTTATGTGCGAATTGTACTGCCCCGTTGACGCTCTTTATGTAGCACCAGACACGGAGCTACAAACCTCAGTTAACGAGGCAGAATTGGCGGCTACCGGATTATTGGGCAGTTACCGCAAAAATGTTGGTTGGGGAAAGCAGCAAACTTCTACTGCCAAAACCGACCAAACATTTCAAGTCTTAAAACAGATGAAATAAGGAGTAATCAATATAGATATGCTGTCGTTCGCAGTAGGAAATAGTTTCTTCAGACCAAAAACAATATCAACTGTAGTTGTTTGCTTCCTGCTGCTACTAACAACAGCTTGTAGCCAAGGCAGTAATAATTCTAAAGTCCAAGCGGAAAATGTTAGTCCGGCTGTAACTACCTTACGTATAGGCTATGTGGGGAGTGCAGAACCTACAGGGCCTTTAGGTTGGGCAAAAAAACAAGGAATATTAGAACGAGAACTGCAAAAATCTGGATTTCAGAATATTACCTTTGCCAGATTTGGTAACGGCCCAGATTTAAATGAGTCTCTGGTTGCAGGACAAATAGATGTTGGTTTTTTGGGGGATACACCAGCCATCGTTCTGAAAGCTAGGGGTATTGATACTAGGTTGCTGCGGATTACTCAATTTAATAACACCGCTTGGCTAGTAGCGAAAAAAAACGGGGCAAATTCTTTGACTGAGCTAAAAGGGCAGAGAATAGCTACCCAAAAAGGCTCATATATGCACCGCTACCTGTTGGGTCTATTAGATCAGACAAAATTGGCTAAAGATGTCAAAGTTGTTCACTTAATGAGTACCGAGGCAAAGTCAGCTTTAGAACGTGGTGATATTGCGGCTTATGCAACTTCTAGCGATATGGGGCCTTTTCTCAAATCCCAAGGGTTTCCGATAATTGATTCATCGGCAGATCATCAAGGTTTGTCGGGGACATCATTAGTAGTTGCAACAGAAAAGTTTCTCGCCCAAAAGCCGGATTTTCCCCAAAAATTCAATACAATCCTGACAACATCTGTCAAAGATTTAAAAGCTAACTCCGAAGAATATTACAAATATCACGCTCAGACTAGTAAATATCCAGTCAACATTATCAAGACATCTTACCCACTTAATCAAGTGCCTGAAGAACCATTTCCATCTGAAGGCGTGAAACTTTTAGAAGGTACGAAAAATTTTCTGGTAGCGCAAAAGTTAGCGAAGTCAGACTTTGCTTTATCAGATTGGATGGTGAAATAGTCTTGCATCATCTCTAGTAGTCCACCAACCCAATATTGCTGTGTAGACCCTGTAAGGGAGCAGGGGAGCAGGGGGGAATGAAGGTACTCTCTCCTCTGCCCCTCTGCCAGCCACCACACAAAGTTCTCTTGGCAGACTACTAGTCTGAGTTAAAAAACATTGCCATCCCCGCCATGTACTGAAAACATATCACCGGGATTATTCCTATGACTATTGCATTAGAGCGGCCGAAAAAAACTAAATCGGCGCAGATTCGGGAAAAATTGGGTTATCCCATCATTGATACAGATGTTCATACCCAAGAATTTCCCCCGGCTTTTTTAGATTATTTAGAGCAAGTTGCTGGAAGCAAAATTGTTGAACGTTTCCAAGACCATTTACCAGGTTCATCTCGTTCTAAATGGTTTAAACAATCTTGGGAAGAACGCCGCGCTTATCGGACTGCACGTCCACCATTTTGGACTCGTCCAACCAATGATGCGCTGAATTTAGCCACTATTAGTTTGCCAAAGTTACTACACGAAAGACTGCAAGAAGCTGGTACAGACTTCGCAGTTGTGTATCCTAACTTGGCAACAATGGCTCCCCACATCGGTAACGAGGAAATGCGGTTGGCTGTTTGTCGGGCGGTGAATACATACCACGCCGACATTTTCCGCCAATATGCCGATCGCCTGACACCGATCGCAGCCATCCCAATGAACACCCCCGAAGAAGCGATCGCTGAATTAGAATATGCTGTCAAAGTCTTAGGATTAAAAGCTATTCAAATCCCCGGACACGTCCGCCGTCCGATTCCCGCCTTTGAGAAGTATGGCCAAGAAGTTGCCAATGAAGCTATTTGGATTGATACCTACGGCTTAGATAGTAAATATGATTACGACCCCTTCTGGGCGAAGTGCGTCGAATTAAAAGTTGTTCCTACCACCCATTCTAGTGGTATGGGCTGGATACAACGTCGCTCCATATCCAACTATCAATACAACCACATTGGACATTTTGCTTCTGCTGGGGAAGCACTCTGTAAAGCTTTGTTCTTCGGTGGTGTGACTCATCGCTTCCCGACCTTGAAATTTGCCTTTTTAGAAGGTGGTTCGGCTTGGGGTGCGAGTCTCTACACTGATTTGATTTGGCACTGGGATACGCGCAATAAAGACCACATGCTGGAATTTAACAACCCGGCCAATGTCAACCGCGAAGAACTCTTAGAGTATTACCTCCGCTACGGTGGCGAACATGTACATGGCCGCTTGGATGGCTTGGGTAGTGGTTTAGGCTTCCACGCTGATTTGGTAGCACCTCATGATCCTGGTGAACTGGATGAGTTTGCTTTAGCAGGAGTGAAGCAGCCAGAAGATATCCGCGATCGCTTCTTAAATAGCTTCTACTTCGGCACAGAATCAGATGATACTCGTGTTGCCCATGCTTTTAACCGAAAGGCGAATCCTTATGGCGATCGCATCAAAGCTTTCTTAGGTTCTGACTCTGGTCACTGGGATGTGCCTGATATTACTGCGGTTGCGGCTAATGCCTATTCTTTTGTCGAACGCGGGATTTTGAACGAAGAAGATTTGCGTTATTTCTTGTCGATTCATCCGTTGGAATTGTACACCAGCCTCAACAGCGATTTCTTCAAGGGAACGGCGGTGGAAACAGCAGCAGAAGAGTATTTGGCAAGTCAATCAGTTTAACGAACCGCAAAGGGCGCATAGACGCGTTAGCGGCTTCCCGCAGGGTAGGGCGCGAAGAAGAGTTTGAGAGAGTTCTTGCATAAATCCCATAACTCTTTGCGCCTTTGCGCCTCTGCGTGAGACAAAAAAATTCTTCTTCTCCAACATCAGTACCAGAAGTCTAATAGGTAAACCATCATGACCATTGCCTTAGAACGTCCACAAAAATCTAGGTCAGCGCAGATTCGGGAAAAGCTGGGTTATCCAGTCATCGATACCGATGTCCATACCCAGGAATTTGAACCAGCAGTCTTAGATTATTTAGAACAAGTTGGTGGAAGTGCGATCGCCGAACGATTCAAGGAACATTTACCAGGGGCTTCCCGCTTTAAGTGGTACAAGCAAAGCTGGGAAGAGCGTTTTGCATATCGCACCAATCGGCCTAACTGGTGGGGTCGTCCTACCAAAAATACTTTAAATCTAGCTACTATCAGCTTGCCGAAGTTACTCCACGAACGGCTGCAAGAATCGGGTACAGATTTTGCTGTCGTCTATCCTAACTTGGCGACGATGGCTCCCAATATTGGCAATGAAGAAATGCGTCGGGCTGTTTGTCGGGCGATTAACATTTACCACGCTGATATTTTCCGTCCCTACGCTGATAGAATCACCCCAATTGCAGCTATCCCAATGCACACGCCCCAAGAGGCGATTGAAGAATTGGAATATGCGGTGAATGTTTTGGGACTAAAAACAATTCAAATTCCTGGTTATGTGCGTCGTCCGATTCCGGCTTTTGAGAAGTATGGCCCGGAAGTAGCCAATGAGGTGGTTTGGATTGATAACTTTGGCTTGGATAGTGAGTATGATTACGATCCATTTTGGGCGAAGTGCGTTGAATTGAAGGTGATACCAACGACTCACGCTTCTAGCCAAGGTTGGACGACTCAACGCTCCGTTACTAACGCCCAGTATAATCACATCAACCACTTTGCGATCGCTGCCGAAGCCCTCTGTAAATCCCTATTCTTTGGTGGTGTTACCCGTCGCTTCCCCTCCTTAAAATTTGCCTTTATGGAAGGTGGTTCAGCTTGGGGTGCTAGTTTATACGCCGATATTATCTGGCATTGGGAAACCCGCAACAAACAGCATTTATTAAGTGGGAATGACCCCAGGTTGGTAGATAAAGAAGCCCTCACCGAATACTATGCGCGTTATGGTGGCGAATTAGTGCATGGTCGGTTGGATCAAATTGGCGATGGTTTGGGATTCCACCATCACTTATTGGCTCCTGAAGACCCAGGTGAACTAGACGAATTTGCACTGGCGGGGATTGAGAAACCAGAAGATGTGCGCGATCGCTTCTTGAATCACTTCTACTTCGGCACAGAATCCGATGATACACGGGTATCACAGGCATTTAACCGAGCAGCCTTACCTTTTGGCAATCGAGTCAAAGCTTTCTTAGGTTCCGATGCTGGTCACTGGGATGTGCCGGATATTACTGCTGTTGTTGCCAATGCTTACGCAATGGTAGAACAAGAAATCATCACAGCAGAAGATTTACGTTATTTCCTCTCCATCCATCCTTTAGAGTTGTACACCAGCCTCAACCGCGACTTTTTCAAAGGTACAGCAGTTGAAAAAGATGCAGAAAAATATTTGCAAAAGTCTGAAGTATGAAGTATGAATTCTGAAATCAATACAACTTCATAAATCAGGTTTTCTGCAATTGATCATGTCAAAAAAATCATGATTAAGAAGTAAAAGTCTGAAGGATAAAAATTTTCCACTTCATACTTCAGACTTCACACTTCAATACAGTTGTCTACTCGTTAACTCTAGGGTGGGCATAATTAAATGTCCATCCTATTTTCCTAACTTGAAAGGAAATTTTATAATGGTACAAGCATTAAAAACCCTTCCTAATTATGACCCAACCTTATTTGAAGGTGCTGCGGAAGGTTACGCTCAGTACAGAACTAAATATCCACCTGAGTTATTTGCTAAATTAACAGAAATATTTAAGCTTAACGGTCAAGGCAGACTTTTAGATTTAGGCTGTGGCCCAGGATTAATTTCTATTCCTTTGCGGACTCAATTTGCCGAAGTAATTGCGATAGATCCTTCTTCAGAAATGTTGCAAGAAGCGCAACGTCAAGCAGCAGCAGAGGGAGCTAATAATATTACTTGGATAGAAAAAGGTGCAGAACTTATTGACTCTAGTTTAGGAATATTTAATTTAGTTACCATCGGTAGAGCTTTTCATTGGATGGAGCGAGAATTAGTATTAGAGAAACTTTATGAGCTACTTGCTGATGATGGTGGCATAGCTCTAATTAATACTAACGAAAACCCTTGGTCAAGTTCTCTTCCTTGGAAACAAGCCGCTATTAGTGTTGTCAAAAAATGGTTAGGTGAAGAACGTCGGACTGGACAAAGGGGACAAGGTGTTCGTAAACCAGTAGATCCACCTCATGAAGTGGTAATTGCTAATTCTGCTTTTGCTCGTCAAGAAGTGTTTGAAGTTCCATTTCAAAAAACTTGGACAGTCTCTAGTTACCTTGGCTATTTATACACTACAGCTTTTGCCTTAAAAATTTTCTTTGGTGATAATGCTCCAGCATTTGAAGCTGATTTACAAGAGACATTATTAGCAGTTGAACCTTCTGGAGAATTTACAGAAGAAATTACAGCTAATATTCATGTGGTTTGGAAGCATTAACCAAGCAAAGTTTCCAAGTAAAAAAAGGTTGATGTCATAGATTTTGATTAATCTGCAACCTTCTAGAATATAAGTTTTTAAAAGTTGCCTCCTAACAGTTGATTGAGTTTTCAGTCCCTCATCGAGTCAATACAGGGTGGGTAATTAATATCCACCCTATTTCTTAATTTTTATCCAGGCATTACTCAGCGAACTATGTCAGTCTCACCCGAAAAATTTAATTTTCTGAAACATCTCAAAATTAACCGTCGTTCTCTACTATTTGTAGCCGGTTATTCTTTAGCATTATCAACGACTCTGTTTAGTTGTAATGCACCATCTAATAATAATCAACCGCAAGCATCTGCACCCAATAATGCCGCACCAACTAACACTAATACTGAAAAAAAAGTGGTGCGAATTGTGCGGTCAAAACAACTTTCAGCACTAGCTGTTTTAGAAAGACAAGGTAATTTAGAAAAAAGATTAGAACCACTAGGTTTTAAAGTAGAATGGCCAGAATTTGCTGCGGGGCCACAACAGTTAGAAGCTTTAAATGCGGGTGGACTTGATATTGCATCAACCGCAGAATCACCACCAGTATTTTCCCAAGCCGCAGGCACACCTCTGGTCTATCTAGGTACTACGCAACCTAGTGGTAAAGCTGTCTCGCTGTTGGTTCCAAGTAATTCTCCTGTGAAATCTATTGCTGACTTGAAAGGTAAAAAAGTGGCTTTTCAAAAAGCCTCAATTGGTCACTATCTTTTAGTTAAAGCCTTAGAATCAAATGGATTAAAATTAAGTGATGTACAGTCTGTTTTCTTACCTCCACCTGATGCTAACGTAGCATTTAGCCAAGGTAAAGTAGATGGTTGGTTTATTTGGGAACCATTTGTAACTAGAGCCGTACAAAAGAAAGTTGGTCGCGTACTTTTAGATGGGGGAAGTTTACGCGATACAGGTAATTTTTACTCAACTACAAGAGAGTTTTATCAAAAACATCCTGATGTCATTAAAGTGTTTTTTGAGGAGCTAGAAAAAGCAGAACTCTGGACTAAGGAGAATCGTGCAGAAGTCGCAAAATTACTAGCTCCAGTGACTCAGCTTGATGCGCCTACCCTAGAAATTATGCACGAAAAGTATGACTATGGCTTGAAACCAATTACCGAACAAGTGATTGCTAAACAGCAAGAAGTTGCAGATAAATGGTTTGCATTAGGTCAAATACCGAAAAAAGTAAATGTGAGAGACGGATTTTTAACTCCTGAAGAATATGCCAAAATCACTCCGGCGGATGTGTTGGCGAAAAAGTGAGAAATAGGGAGTAGGGAGTGGGGAATAGGGGATTTTGTAGAAATTTTTCGTGCAACCGTGAGGAGAGATTATGCCAACATTGACGTTAACAGAAGTAAAAATTACACCAATTGATGCACCTTTGGGTGCGGTAGTGACTGGGTTGGATGCGAGTCAACCTGTTGCACCGGAAGTAATTTTACAACTGAAACAAACTTTGCGCGATCGCCACATTTTAATCTTCAAAAATCAAAAGTTGACTGATGACCAACTGGTGAATTTTGCCTATTATTTTGGCGATTTATATGTTCCGCCCGATGATGTTCCTGTGTTGGCTTCTCAACCAGGTGTCACACCAGTAGTAATTAACGTTTCTAATGTTGATGGTGGTTATACAGGTACGGGAGAATTAGCCTTCCATTCTGACCACCATTGGACTCCGCGTCCTTCTGCTGGTTCGTTGCTTTATGCTTTGGAAGTGCCAAGCCAAGGTGGTGATACTTATTGGTTGAACCTGAATTTGGCTTATGAAACTTTGGATGAAGCAACTAAACGCCGAATTGCAGATTTACAGTTAATTACCTACAATCCATTTTTACGGGAACGTAACGCACCCAAAACCAAATATCGTCTTGACCGCAATATTCCGTTAATTAGTCCTGTTTTCCCCCATCCTTTGGTCAGAACACACCCTGAAAGCAGTAAGAAAATTCTTTATTTGGACTACGCCACAGAAGTTGAAATTGTTGGTTTAGAACCAGAAGAGGGTGCAGAACTCATCGAACAGTTACGAGATCATTTAAATCAACCGCAGTTTTACTACCAACACAAATGGTCTGTCGGCGATATTGTTTATTGGGACAATCAAGCTACCTTACACTACCGTCAAGCTTTTGATGCAAATGAACGCCGCGTGATGAAGCGAGTTAGCCTTGCAGGTAGCCGTCCTTTCTAAATTTGAGTTTCCCAGGTACCGTACCGCGTGATTTTTTTGGAGTAGCACTACCTACTCCAATTTTTTATTTTTCTCTCTCAAATGACATTATTTCTCAAAAATCTTTTAGCTTGATATTTGTCAGAGGTCATTATAAGATGACATAGTTTAGTGATAATAGGTGGCAATAACTATGAGCTTTTCCAGCATTGCTATTGAGCAACGTTCTAAAGAAGCTCAGGCTCTGAAGTTTGTTCTGGGTTACAGTTTGGTGGGTTCTCTGGCGTTGCATGTTGCATTGCTGGGTTCTGGGATAGGTAACTTTTTGGCAAGATTACCTGCTAATGATAGTGAACCAGTAGAATTAGCGATCGTAGAAGCTCCAGCTACTCCAGAATCAGAAATAGAAAAAGCTCCGATAGAAGAAAAAAAGGAGCCGCCTGATCAAGTTGTATCTCAGTCTGAAACTCAGATTCCTGAAAGGTCGCCTGTTATTCCTCAACAACAGTCAGTAGCAATTGCTCCAGTCCAAAAATTTGTTGAAAAGCCTCAAGTTCAGCCTGTTCAACAACAACCCAGACAAACCATCCAATCAGATAAAACTTCAACTTCTGTCAGAACCAATCAGACATCTCCAGGCACTGGCGGCGGTTCTGGTACTACATCTGAATCAACCAGCACTAATAACGGTGGTAGTTCAGGATCAAGTGGTAGTACGGGAATTTTAACTGGGAGTGGTAGTGGTGTTGGTGTTGGTAGTGGCAGTGGTACAGGCACTGGCATTGGTAACGGTAACGGTACAGGCACTGGCACTGGCACCGGGACTGGGAGTGGCAGTGGTACAGGCACGGGAACTGGTAACGGTAACGGTACTGGTACAAGCAATCCTAATCCAGTAGCTGTTGCTCCCAGTCAGCCAAAAATTGAAGCACCAGCGCCACCATCGACCAATCGTAGTAGCGGTAATGGCCGTGCCGCCTGCCGTCAGTGCGATAACAAGTATCCCGAACAAGCCAGACGCAGAGGTATTGAAGGCAAGGTAGAGGTTGCAGTTGATACTGATGCTAAAGGTAATGTTACTAATGTGAGATTAACTCGTTCGAGTGGTAATCGAGAGTTAGATGAAGCCCACCTGAGACAAGCTCGTGATTGGAAGTTAAAGCCAAGTGAAAGTGGTAGACAAGGCGTATCAATTGCTACAGATTATGCAATTCGTGGCTCCCGGAGATATCGAGAAGCCCAAGAACGTAAGCGACAAAGACAAGCAAGAGAAACCGAACAAAGAAATCAAGCGACAGCTACTGCTAATCAAAGTACAACCAGCGAAACTACTAGACGTAGGCGGCGTTTAACTTCTGGAACTATTGTTGATGTTCCCCCAGAAAGAAGAACAATCAGAGAAGCAGCCGCTACATCCGAAAGTACTCCGTTGCGTCGTCGGTTGCGCCCACGTACTGAAACTCCTGCGCCAGCATCACGTCCGAGTCAAGCAACAACATCTAGTGGTGAAAATAACGCGCCAAGGGTGCGCCGCCGTCGTCGTCCAGATTCTGCTACTACATCTGATAGTGCTAGTAAGTTGCGGAATGCGCTGCGTCGTTCTCGACCATCATCAGAGTCTGCGCCTGCTGCTGCGCCTGGGGAGTCTAAGCAATAGAAAGGGGTTAGGGGCTAGGGGCTAGATTTTGATAAGTGTCTGGCCTCTACATGATTGACTTGCTATTGTTAGCTCAATACGGTTCAGTTAAGGTGATGAGAGTTGATTTCTGTAAGCAAGATTTGGGGGATTCTCCACGCCACATGCTTCAAGTCGGCAAAGCCGCCCAACGCAGTGGCTCCCCAAGCCCCCGATTGGGTGACGGTTGCGTCCCCCAAACCCCCTCCAAAACTACTTTTTCGTTTTTTGTTAAGTTATAGCAGTCGCCAAGTTGGTTAGGACATCGATAAATCATAAAACTTAGACACCACAAAGCTTTTCACCCTGTTACCTGCCCCCTGCCATATCATTTGCTGGTTTTGTTGTAATTTTGTTTTTTTATCTGAACCGTGTTGGTTTTTAGCGTGGATATCTGAGACAAGGCGATTTGTTATCGGTGGTGGCTTCATCACCATAAATTGCCAAGGTATGATATCCGGGGTCAGAATCTGTATACAGTACGCGAAATGTGTACAGTTTACTTTTGCCCTGCCCTTCAGTAATTACAGTTAACAGTGTTTTATCTGTGTTGGGAAGTCCAGGAATTTTTAATTTGGGAATGCGTCGCATTTGGATGACATTGGCGGCAGAGTTTTTACAATCTCCAGAATTAAAATTTTGGTTTTGTCCGAATTGGGTACAAACTGGCCCATCAAAGTCTATGGTTACTTGTGATGGGTCATTTAACCAGACTTTTTTAATTGTTTCACCAGCAGGTAAAAAGCTTAAATTTGTACCTTGGACATAAGATACGGTAATAGTTGGTTCTATACCACTTAAGCCTTGTGCTTGACAAGAAAGCATAGAACGCAAAACGGTATTTTGAGCAATAGCACGGCCAGCTAATAATATCACTCCAGTGGAAACAATTAAGGAGGCCAGAGAGAAGAAAGGAGGAAATTTGGCATTTTTCATGACTGCGATCGCTAAACTAAGTCAAAATTAAAACTGTAACTGTTGATTGACGTAGACTTCCACTTCTTTACCCGCAGAGATAAACCACACATTGGTTTGTTGAGTTAATTGGGCAATTGCTTGCTGGTTTCGTTGGGAAATTTGGGGAATGACAGAGTTAAAGCCACCTTCTAATACCCCAGCTGCAATGTTACGTCTGGGATTAGTGTTACTTACAATCGTACCTGTAGCAGTTGTTGTGACTACTTGAGCCTCTGTACGGTTAAATAACTCTGCGGCTTTACCAATACCGCCCAAGACAAATAACCCTAAATCCATACTTGCGATCGCACCACTGGCATTAGGAAATTTATTTGCGATTAACGGTCTACCTCTCACACCACGAATAATAATCGCATTTTTGGGCAAGGTTGTTTCTGTTAAAACACCGTCTTTTTGCGAGACAATTTTGGTCACATTCAACTGCAACAAACCTTGATCAGACAGAGATTTAATTTCAGCTAATAACTCAGTTTTTGCGGGAATCGCAACTTGACCGTCGATGGATTTTAAAGGTTGTTTTAATTGAATGACAAAGACATTTTTATCATCATCATCATCATCTCTGGCGTTACCTCTGGTTCTGGTAGTTTCACCAAAAATCGCTGTAGCAACTACGGCTTTAGTACTAGTACCAACTGCTACTGTCTTCGGCCCTTGAGTTTGGGTTGTACCAATTCCAGGACTTGTTTGAGGTTGTGGTTGGGTTTGGGGTGGTGTGACTTCTGGTGGCGTAACTCTATCGTTATTGTCAACTGGGGGAACTTGACTAATATTTACTCCCGATGTTCCAGTGGTGGAAACTTGACCGTAACTGCCTAATTTAGCTAACTTTGCCCATTCTTGTAGCGGATCTGGTGGCGCAGGTGGAGTTGTCACAACTGCTTGTGGTGGTGGTGGAATGTCTGGAACTGAGCGAGTTTCGGGGATAAAAGGTGGAACAACAGCAGGTCTGGCTAGAGGTGGATTAACTTGACGTGGAACATACACTACCTGGGCTGGCGCTTGGACTGCTGGGCGGACATTTCTGGCTGTACGGCTCGGTCTACTATCTACTGATGCAACCAATCTGGCTGGATTTCGCAAGCTTTGTTGGGATGCAGCGACTTCATCAGCTTGTTCGGATAGGGCTAATTTGGTTTTTAAATCTTCGATTTGTTGTTGTAAGTCTTGCTGGCGGGGTGCTGTATTGGCTGCGGCTGGGGTGGGAACGGAAACAGGACGAGTTGCCGATTTTTGACCACCGCTCATAATTTGCGATAAAAAGCCACCAGCTAACAAAACTACTACTAAGGTGGCAGAGCCGACTAAAGTTAATTTAGCAAAAGGATTTGATGATAGGGGTTGGGTGGTTTTAACTTCTTGTGGTTCTTCGATTAAAGCTTCGGGAATGTCTGGTTCTTCGGTGGCTTCGACATTCACCGTTTTTGATTCATCTTCAAAACCTACCAATCTGGCAATTTTTGATTCCCAATCAGAAGATTCTGCGTGTTTTTGCGAATCGGAATGAGAGCGATTTGTTAGCCCTTGGGGGTTAAGTTCTGAAGAAATGGAATATGAAGTCATGGTATATGGCTTTGGTAATAATGTTTAAGAACAATTTTTGTCTTTTATGTCACATATATTGTAAATTTGTAGCCTTGCTTCGCCAAGACGGTAAGCAGCAAAATCCCAGGATAGGGGTTTGTCTGGTAATGATGCTAAGGGTTCATCAACAACTTGGACGAGAATTTGTTTATTAAAAGGACTGGACACTCCTAGTTTGTCATAATTTGTAAAACTTAATTGGTGAGCATACATTTCTACTTTCCAGGTTCCTTCTGTGATTTTGGTAGGTTGGGAAATACTATCAATCACTAATACATATTCACTACCTTTATTAATAGTTTGAAATTGTGAACCTGATTTTAAACTGGTGATTTCTAAGAGTAATTTTTGTTTAATGTTATTGGATACCATCTGAGAACTAATATCCCAGGCTGTTTGCGGTGGTTGTTGTTCCGACCAAGTGAGCATCAGGCTTATGGTTTCGCCAACAAACCGCCGAATGGTTTCGGGATATCTTTCAACGCTGGGTTTAGGATCTACTGTTACAGCTTGACCATCTATTAGTTGTACCAAACTTTGGGGCGTTAGTTGTTGTTTCAGAGCTTGTAACATTGACCCATGAAACATTAATAGCAGTAAGGCAAATATATTTAACCCAAAGGTAGCGACGGCAAATAAGGGGAGAATATTGCTTTTTTTATTTTCGGTTTTGAGGATTTGCATGAATAATATTTTTGTGGGAGTGGGGAGTAGGGAGTGGAGAATGGGGTTTAATTATTGCTAAAATTTATCTGAGAAAATTACTGTTTGATTTATTATTGAGACATTGCTTGGTTTGGTCGTCTGGGGAATTATATTCGTCTATTAAACATAAGTTCCGAATTTCATAAATTTCTAATTTATCTGTGCGGGTGCTGTATATGGCTTTTTGTAAGTCTGTGCTGTTTTCATTCAAGGGATAGGGAAAATAATCAACTGCACGGACTAATAAATCTTTATTAAATGCTGTAACTTTGCGGCGATTATCGGAACGTTTGGTTTGTACTAAGTCTGCTACCATGCTGACACGCCATTTACCAGGGGAAATTTTTTGGGGTGGATAAAGGCGCTTAATGACTAATTGAGCAGTAATGCTTTGGCTGGAGTTGTTAGCAAAAACTTCTGGGGGTGTAAGTTCCGCGATCGCACTTAACAAACCTTTACGAAAGTCTTCGGAAATTGCAAAACTCGCTATCCAAGTGCTAGTGGTGACGTTTCTGTTACCACCTTTGAGAGTTCGCACTTGAATTCCTGGGTCTGGTTTAGGTTTGGCGACTTCTTCAATATTTTGGGGTGGTAAGTTTCCCGACCAGTTAAACATAGCCGTCATGGTTTTACTGACAAATTGGCTGATGCTTTCCGTGTCTCGTTCTAACTCATCAGTGGCTGTGGGTGTCTTACCATCAATCATCTGCACAAAGTTAGGTGGTTTTCTCAGACTCAGTTGCCGGATATTTAAACCTTGAATAATAAATAAAATTAACACTAAGATTTGCAAACTGAAAGTGGCGATCGCAAAAGTTGTCAATACACTTCCTGTTTGTTTGGCTTGTCTTTTTTTAAGTAAATTGACCATACGATCTAGGGAGTAGGGAGTAGGGAATGGTGAGTAGGGGAAGAAAGTCTGTCTTTAAATTGCTGAAAACCTTACTATAAGAGTTTCTCCATTTCATACTTCAGACTTCACACTTCAGACTTTTTTTGCTATATTCTATTCCTCACTAAACTTTCAGTATTATTAATCGCGCTGAAAACTGCGAACCCTCCAGCCGCAGCTAAAAACAACGATAATAACGGCGCTAAAATTCCCAAAAAGATAATAAACCACATTAAATCAGGACTAGCGTTAATATCTTGTCCTGGGCCATTGATAATCACTGCGGATGTTAATGCAGCCACAATATTAAAAGAAATTTTGGCAATTCCCGCCGCTAAAAATCCGGTAATCCAAGCGAAAACAGGTTTACCAGCTACAGGTAATAATGAAGCCCCGACTGCTATGGGGCCTAAAGCTGCTATCAGCAACATCGTAGCTTCTAGCAAATTTTGAAAAGCATATTGTAATGAAATTAAAAAGTTTTTAATAGTTGTTTGTCCTGTATTGCCTAACAGCGCGTTAAATGCTGCGTCGGTGATAATTCCTGTACCGAATTTAATTTGATTAACTTGATTTTCTAATCTATCTATCCAAGTTCGATTACCGTATCTATTTCTATATTCTTGCCAGAGGTCATCAATTTGTTCAGTGGCTTTATTTAAACATTGAGTTTGTTGTTCACCAGTCAGTGCTTGACAAGGACGCAGTAGGGAACCTGCAACTTCTTCCGCCACACTCATACTAATGGCTTGCTGATAAGTTTGTTCAGCATCGGCGGTGGTGACTACTTGTTGATTTACCGTATTAATAAAATTCCGCACACCCAAAGTCAAATTAGAAAGTGCGCTACCATTGCCAGGATTACTTAATAAAACTACCACTACAAATGGCCAAATTAACCCAGATATTGGGCGAGAATATTCACTGTAAATGACATCTTTTAGCCACTGCACCATAAAAAATAACAGTGTCCCAACAGCAAAAAATACACCTAAATTGGTGATGGCTCCATATAAGTTATTACTAGTGTCATTTTGTAATAAATTCACCCATTGATTATCCCAGCTTTCAGCGATACTTTTAGCTGTTGTTGCTCCATTTTCTAGAGTATCTGTAATACCGGGAAAAACCTGTGCAAGATAAAGCTGCATTTTAAATCACATTGTTTGATGATGAATGATTATGGTTCGCGTCCAAATAAATCTGTTTGTGAAGCAGTTCTTAAAAGTCTTGCTGCTTCTGTCGCTGAATCAACTCGCCGAGCGCGGTTGGCTTCTTCAACTTGCTGAGAAATATTCGCTAAATTTAAATTAGTGTATTGTATTGACTGATTTGTTTGGATGGTTTGAGCAAGATTTTCCGCGTTAATTTTTGCTTGTTCTTGGAGAATTTTAACAGTTGTATCTTGTTGGATACTCGATTGACACAAGCTTTGATTGGCAACATTTACAGCGCCGGCTGAACCTGTTATCTTACATACCTGGTCTTTCAAATCATCCAGAAAACTATCAGCATCTTCAATAGTCTGGGCAATAGTTTCAATACTTCTTTCTGTATCTTCTAATTTAGTTTTTAGGCGTACTTGTCCTTCTCTACCCAGCACCCCAACTACAGCCCCGCGAGTAACTACGCGATTAACTTCATTACTCACGCCTGCGCCATTGACTGCGGAATTATTTTCATATCTTCCTGAGATGGAGTTGATAATAATATCGCTGCGTACTTGTTTACCTGCTGAAACTGGATCAGGTAAATTCAATTCACCACTATAATTACTCAGCGCACCTTGAGTTCTAATATCTAGTGGTCTAAAAGTTTCATTGACATTACTTCTGAGATAGTTTTGTAAATCTACCGAATAATATTGAAAATCAGTCCAAACTTTGCCGAGTTGTGCCATTGCTGGTAAAATTAATAAGCTAGAAAAGAATAATGTGAATAAAGTTGTTTTCCGCATAAGTTTCAATTGTCATTTGTTAATTGTCATTTGTCATTTGTAGTTTCTTACAAATGATTTCAGATTACGAAACTAGAATGTTATCCTCCGCGCAGAGAGGCTAATAATTGACGGGCAAAAATAGAAACTGCTTCGTATTTATCACTATGTTGTTGCATGGCTTTTTTGCGGGCAGTTTGCTCATTGGGGTTATTGGCAACTACCGCTAATTGTTCGTAACCTGGATAGTAGCGGCAAAATGTATAAATGCCGTTATCATCTAATAACCATTGGCTATAAACTCCTTCTTTGCGCGGGAAAAAGCTTTCAGAAGCATTACGGGCAATAATATCGCGGGGATATTTCAAAATACTGATGAAACTATCAACTGCGACTGGTTGAATCCGGCCGATGAGTCTGGTGGATAAGTTTTGCAGAATTTTGGATGAGGCTTTCGATTTAGCAATGGTATCGGGGTCTTGGGCTGATAAGATAACGCGAATACCCGCCTTGGCACCGTTGGCACAAATTCTGCCAACTAAGTCGGCAATTTGGTCAAATTCAAACAAAATTGGCGCTTCATCAATAAAGAAGATAGAAGCTGGACTGCTTAAGGCGCGGCGCAAGGCGGCGGAATAGGCGCTTAGGGAAAGGACGGCTGCATCTTCGTTGTCAGCAAGGTTTCGCAGGGCAAAAACCAATAATTGAGCATCGGTGGGAAAGCTGGACGGTGAAGAAATCGCTTGTCCCACCCGACTGGATAACCAAAATCGCAAGCGCAGTTGAATTTGACTGAGTGCATCTTCAACTCGACCACTCACAGAATCGAGACGGAGATGTTCTGGTGAACAGAAATAAAGAAAATCTTGTAAAGTTGGGGTTTTTTGCCATTCTGGGCTGCCAAATCCACCGTTAATAGCGAGGCGATATCTTTCTTGAATACCTTCATCAGCAAAAAAGGCTCCCAATGCGAGGTTGAGGAGAGAACGTACAGTTTGGGAGAGGAGTTGATTTTCGGTAGATGAGCCTAAGACCATTGTCATTAAGGCTGATTCGAGAAAGGCGACATAATCCAGGAGGCGATCGCGTTGTTCTTCCGCAGAGAGCGATCGCAAATCTGGTTGTTCAAATAAGTTATTCGATTGTTTGGAAATATCAAAGTACGCCCCATTCCCTTCCATAAACTCGGTATAGTCAGTAAAGGTCGATGACCCATCTGGTTTGGGGAAATCTAGAGCCACGACGGGAATATTATGAGCTAAAGCCTGAGTTAAAATTCCCGATACCAACACAGATTTTCCGGCGCGGGTAGTAGCAAACAACGCCAAGTTTTTGTGTTGGTGAAACATATCTAAATGTATGGGTGTCCCACCTTCTTCAGCAATCAACTCAAAGCCATATTTATCGCCGGCTTTAGTCATTACTAACGGCATCAATCCAGGCACTTCACTGGTTAAATACAACTGTCGGCGGTTAAAGGGTTTAACTAACAAACCTTCCCAAACAATTGGCAGAGATTGTAACCAAACTTTCCAAGCATATTCGGTTTCTCGAATTACCTGCGCTGGACGTTGAAAACAGTTTTCAATATATCTGATGGCTTCATCTAATTTGACTTGGTTGGGACGATGGACAAAAATAGCAATTCCTGTATGAATCGGTACGGCTCCTTCATACAATTGTTCTTGGGCTGCTACCGATTTTTTTAATTTTAATTGGGCGTTGACATCAATGGTTTTACTTTTTTCCTGTGCCAAAAGTGCTGAGACATTGGATTGTTTCAGCACTCGTTGTAATGTAGTCTTAACTATGGCGGGATTGGCGGCGGTTAATTGGCAAAAGATTTCGGTATCAACGACACTTTCCCTCGCCAATAATTCCCATAAGTATCGCAGTTGGGAAAATTTATTCGGCCAACCACCGGGTTTCTCTAAAAAAGTCATCGCACCGACGTAGTGATTGTTGATATATACCCAACGGCGATCGGCACGAGGCACACTTGATTCCATCAGTAAAGTTGTACTGTGGACATTCTCGACCAATAATTTACTACTAGATAAATCAGAGTTAACTTGTTCGTGTAATCCGGTTTCATCTAAGGTGAGTAATTGCGGAATTTCTATGGGGGTTGTATCGTTAAATCTCAGCCAAACTTCTTCCCAAAGTTCTTCTGCATTTAAAGGTTTAATATCTAACCCCATTTTGTTAGATAACAACTGTTCCCAACGGCAAAAACCTTGTTTATAAGCCTCAGTAATTACAGTTTCAAGGCGTTGATTCTCAATTTCTTCAAGTTCGCCTTTAAATTTCAGCCACCAAGATTCTGCTCTAGCCAAGAGTTTTTCAATCCAATCATCAGCATTAGTAGAATTTTGTTCT
Organism: Aulosira sp. FACHB-615; assembly: GCF_014698045.1. Taxonomy (GTDB): domain Bacteria; phylum Cyanobacteriota; class Cyanobacteriia; order Cyanobacteriales; family Nostocaceae; genus Nostoc_B. The sequence goes on along the minus strand of NZ_JACJSE010000003.1, from coordinate 281,375 downwards.
ACGGTATAAGTAACATAAATCCGTAAAAATTTTGGTTTGCGAATGCCAGCGTTAGTCAGTTCTCTAATTCTGGCTCTTTCTGCCATAATTAAATATTTAATGTCATTCGACGGCGTGCTTTTAATTAAATCTGCTAGTTCTTGTTGACGCTGTTTGTCGGAACTAAAAGACCCTATATGTAAGGTCATTCTTTCCCCTTCAGGGATATCTTTCAGCCCAGATTCAATATTATTAAATATAGTATTTATCTGTTCACTTCTTAAAGTGGTATGGATGCCTTTACATTCAAAGCCAAAGACAAAGCAAAATCTATCTCTTTGCGTGCCTTTCGCCAAAATATAAGCGCCAAGATCACGTCCATCCACTGCAATACGGAGCATTGTTGCTAGGTGTAAAGCGTCTTCAAATGGCGTTAATCTACTTTCGTTTCCTGGGGTGCCGATGCTCTTTTTTCCGATTTTTTGCTTCATGATTAATTTCCAGCAAGCTTTGATAACGAGCAAAGCCTCTAGTCCAAGTGGGAACTCCGATAAATTTGCTTAAAAAACGCCAACTCCTACCACCAGATAATATCCACCAAGTAGCGATTCCCCAACCAGCAATTAAAAATGTCCACAACCATTTTTGAAATTCATCGGTGAACAAGCCACCAAAAACGCCATTAATAATAAAGTATGCCGTTAGGGCAATTACTAACCAAGGAAAAATTTGATCGGCAGGAATTGGCCCTAACGATGGTTGTGCGCCTAAAATCTGATTTACTGGTCGAAAATCTTGTTCTCGTTCTTCAGACATACCATTAATTACCAATCACGAAGCCTGTCATGACATCGGCAATTGTGACAGCCAAAACAACTAATAATGGGGTTCTCGCAATACTTTGCCAGTCTTCATCTTTCCGTACGGCATTAATTACCCCAATTAACGAAACTGCAATATAAAGCAGATAAATTCCTCTCAGAACATTGAATATTAAACTAACGGCTGTTTCTGTACCAGCAGTATTGGTATTAGCACCTTGTGTCAGATTAGTTTTGAAAAATCTTTCGGCTTTACCAAAAAATTGGGCCTGGGCTGGGGCAGCCAAGTAATCTAACCAAAATAAGCTTAAAATTACGATTGGTGCCAATATTTGTAAGGCAATCCGCCACCGATTTGGTAAGTTGACTAATTGCCCAATTTGTTGTATCGATATAACAATTAAACTACCAATTAATAAACAAAAAAGCAGTACTGGGCTGTGTAAGCTGATCACACTCAAAAATACAGTGCAAGCCAGCAAAAATGGCACTGACTCTAAAAAAGTCATCCGCCAAAATTCCAAGTTTTCTTTGAAATTAGGCAATTTCTGTCCAGCGTGCTGCTTGTTAATTTTACGGATGTTGTCTGCTCGATAACCCTGTCTAAACATTTGTGAGTTTCCTTAGTTGTTTAAAAAAAGTTAGTTGTTGTTGTGGGAAAACCATGTTAATTTATCACAAATGATGATTCATATAATAAAAATTATGTACCAAAATCATGATATGTATTCAGGCTCTTATTAATTATTAAGAACAAGTTAACCACGTCTTAACATTGAGTAAATGCCTGAACTCTTTACTTTTTTTTAAGTTTTTGTTTTGAGAGAAAATTTTCTTCTTTAAGTTTATTTATTGCCGAATTAATTGATTTCATCAAAACTTTTTACTCCTAAAAAATTTACTTAAACGTGATATTTGTGCCTGGATAAATGCTAGACAGTGAAACAATTTATGATTGATACTCTATTGATTGCACTGTGTAACTCACAATGTGTACTGAAATAGAAAGCTAGTGTAATTGTGCAACAGTTGTCAATCACGATGGTAGATGTTGTTTGCTGAAATCAGGGATATTTTTTACACAGCGATCGCCTCAGCTTGTATTCCTACAGGCAGATAACCACTGTAGCGTTAATCTGTGATTATGCTTAGGACTGAAACGTAATTTTAGAGCTTTTTCATCAACGAGCGATCGCTTACAATACTGGTGATAATTAGCAGTAGATGAGCTTTGCTCTACGTGATTACCCGCAATTTTCTTGAGGTTGATCTGGAGCATTGGCACGTTTTTGTGAAAGAACTGTAATTTATCAGTAATTTTGTCAAGTCTAGCACAATCGGGAATATTTTTTTTACATAAAAAGAATAAACAATAGGCAGAGAATGGAACTAACCAGCCAATTAGCTGGGTTTGGCAACTCAAGCCTACACTGATGCCTAGCACAGTTGTAATCGGGAAATGTACGGTGAATAAGCAATATAGGGTTTGAATTTCACCCAGTAAACTACTGAAGTAAACATTACTTTTCCGCAAATAACAGTAGGTTTAGTTGGGGAATTATGAAAATTCTCAAAAAATCTCGATCAAAGTTTTCTTGGTGTCGAAGATAACTCATAATATCTTCACATTCAAGCGAAGAATTCTTTAAGTTGCCGATGAATACGAATGCTCGTTTACAAGCAATTTTAACTGACACAGCGATCGCAACGGTATTACCAGCGATCGCCCAAGTCAACTTACCTAACTGGTGGTTAGCTGGAGGTGCAGTCCGTAACAGCGTTTGGCGGTCAATATTTGGCGAAGACTGCGCCTTAGTCATCAATGACTTTGATATTGCCTTTTTTGATGCAGATGGCGATCGCTCTCAGGAATTAGCGGCTAAAACCATTCTCACAGAAAAATTCCCTAACTATAAGTTCGATGTCAAAAATCAGGCTAGTTTTGCCCTGTGGCGGGCTGGTAGGCGTACTTACACTAGTACTGAAGATGGTATACAAGATTGGTTACATACTGCCACTGCTGTTGGTGTCAGGTTAAATAGCCAAGGTGAATGGGAGTTTTTGACACCTTACGGACTAGATGACCTGTTTTCTGGAATTATTCGACCAACACCAGCCCATATTCACAACCCAGATGCTGAAAACAAAGCAGCAACATTTCTCGCTAAGTGTTCTCATTTGAGATTGGCATAATTTATGGTTTATCAAGAACAAATTGCGATCGCCACAAAAGGTCATGGCGAAATGCACGATTTGACCGAGACAGTCCATCAAATAGTTAAAAAATTGTTGTACTAATCCCTAACCCCTCTTTCCCAGATTGAGCAATTTTTAATAATATCCTGTTACAGATTCAAGGAAGTCGAAGGTAGAGTATAGGTCTTAATCATCTATACTTTGTAATTCTCCATGTTACGACAACCTGCTTTTGGCATCGCTTTAAGTACGCTTGTCCTTGCTAGTGGATTTATCACTACTCCGATACCAAGCCACTCATCTACCAACAGCACAACTCATCCCATTGCTTCTAGTCAACTAGCCTCATCCACTACTACCTTTAACACCACTGCATTAGAAAAATCAGTTTTTGAACAAATCAACCGCTATCGAGCTTCTAAAAAACTGCCAAAGTTAACTTTGAATGCCAATATCTCTCGACAAGCCAGGATTCACAGTCAAAATATGGCTAAAGGGAAAGTTCCCTTCAGTCATAACGGATTTGAAAAGCGTGTTATGGCGACTACAATTCGCTTTAATAGTGCAGGCGAAAATGTGGCAGTCAACCAAGGATATAGTAATCCTGCCTCTCAAGCTGTAATTGGGTGGCTAGAAAGTCCGGGACATTTGAAGAATATCAAGGGAAATTACAACTTAACTGGTGTTGGTGTGGCGACTAATCAGCAAGGTGAAGTCTACTTAACGCAAATTTTCTTACTGACTAGATAAATTGACTTGCTGAAATTATGTAGTGTCTAAGGGTATTCTTTTGTGGAAGACACTGCATTTATGGTTGAGTAATTTATGACATTACCAGATTTTCAGGTTTGCGATCGCGACATTAATGACTCTACCCTCAGTGAGTACTTAAAAGCCGAGGCGATCGCAGTTGATACGGAAACTATGGGATTATTACCACAGCGCGATCGCTTGTGTCTTGTGCAGTTGTGCAACCCGGAAGGTAAAGTCACAGCCATCCGCATCGCCAGAGGACAAACAGAATCTCCCAATTTAAAACAGCTTCTCGAAGCCAAAAATATACTAAAGATATTTCACTTTGCGCGGTTTGATGTTGCTACTTTACGCCACAACTTAGGAATTTTCGTCCAGCCTGTTTTTTGTACCAAAATCGCCAGTAAATTAGCCCGGACTTATACCAACCGTCACGGACTTAAAGAGGTAGTACAAGAATTAGAACAAGTAGAACTTGATAAAAGCGCCCAGAGTTCTGACTGGGGTAATGCTGCTAATTTAACAGAAGCGCAATTAAGCTATGCTGCTAATGATGTGCGTTATTTAATTAGTGTCCAACACAAGCTGAGTGAAATGCTCAAACGAGAAGAACGTTGGCAACTCGCACAAGAATGCTTTCAAGTCTTACCAACAATTGTTGCATTAGATTTATTACAGTTCAAAGATTTATTTGAACATTGATTGAAAGTCAATAGTCAAGAGTCAAAGCATTCTCCTATATTCACCTCTTGCACCAAGCGACTGAAGTCGCAGCTACACGAACAAAACCCACCTACGCAGGTTTCTCACTACACCTTTCAAAGCCTGTGCAGGGGAGCAGGGGAGAATGAGGTACTCTCTCCCCTGCCCCTCCGCACCTCTGCCCCTCTGCCCCATCAAACGCCTGAAGCTTGTGAGAAATGCGGGCTACGCGGGTTTCAAACCCCAGATTTAGCGTTAGTCCGCGTAGGCGGACTTTGTTTGTATAGCCACGAATTCTATTCGTTAGGGCTTGGTGCTATTTGACCAAAATCTAGACTTCTTTTTGCTGATTTTCGGCGTGGTTTTTCAGCCGAGAGACAACATTATAGTCATCTGCACCTGCGGGAGTTCTAGATTCCGCAATACCTTCTGTTGAGCCGCCGATCGCCTTCCAGGCAGCTAAACCACCCTTCAGTTGAGAAACATGCACAAAACCAGCAGAACGCAGAACTTGTGCAGCTTGGGCAGATTCTTGATCATTACCACCGTAAATATAGATATCACGGCTTTTGTCTAAAGATGGTACAGCTCGCTCTGCTAGTTCATCAATGGGCATAGGCATGGCTCCCATGATGTGACCTTCGTTGTAGGTCTGGCGATCGCGCACATCTAAAATTGTCAAAGCTGGTTCGCCCCATTCCAAACGCGACTTAAGAACATGAGCATCAGATACCGGCTCAACTGGTGGCTGTTGAGGAATAATACCACCTATTAAGTTATTCATAAAATATCCTTAACTGACTTTGCTAAGAGCAATTTAACGAGATGAAGCTATTAGATTGCTCTTTCTCAGGTATGAATACTATAAAAGTCTTTCTTCCGGTATATTCGGTAGTTTTGGAAAATTAAAAACTCTATAATTCAGCTTTTGATTTCTGAGATTACTAACAACAAAGTTCCTTCAATTTCTTCTCTAATTGCAGGCGTTATCTTCCGGGACACATTCAGGCAATTTATCAGTAATTTATTCGCACTATAATATTGCTGAATTAATTCAATTTGCTGTTTACTAAACTGCCAATCATGACAAATATTGCGATATTGAATTAGGAGTTCCCTAAATTTTCCACTCCAGAATTTACCGTGTTCTATCCACCACTTACGAAATTTATGTGGATGATTTTGAGCATTTGGCAATTGTTTCTTGAGGTTGTGGAGAAATTGCTTAAATTGAGACTCAATAACTAAATTTAGGGCTTTATCAAAGGCAATATTTAACGCATGGGCATAGTCAAAGACAATAGCATCATTCAAAATATAATGACAGGCAAATTCCAGTTCAGCCGCACAAGCAAAAGTACTAGTCAAAAACTCATCAATCGCCAATTCTGGATTGAATGCTAAATTACCTAAAATAGCACGTTCCAGACCATAACTAGATGAATTACCAAATACTTGCTGTTGAGGACAATTACTTGCTTGCGAACACACTTCTAAAACACGACCGACACAAACTAAATAAAAAGCCCGAATTGCACCTGCTTTATATTGAGTAGCTACAGAATTTGATTTTTGATTGAGCCATAAGAAAAAATCTTGAATTTTCTGGTCATTAGCTACTAAATTATCTATTTTTTGTTTCATTAATTGCAGCATTATTTCTGCATTGGGCAACATACTCACAGTCAATAAGAAAATATTTTGCCAGCGTTTTTCGGTGATATGAGTAATTAGCTGATTTACAGACTGTTCATGGTAATTGATGACAAAATTTTTCGCCGTTAAATATTCTTGTAAAGCCAGATGAGAGAAAGAGTAAATACCGTGCGATCGCTGCACCAATAAACCATATTCAACCTCGATTATTTTCAACCATTTTTCACTATCGTGCAACTGCTGATTTACTAATTCTAAGTCAGTAGCATAGTAATTAAATTGACTTAAATACTGAGATATTAACGATTGTATGTGTTCTTGCTCAAAAAAATAATCTTCTTGCTCAAAAGTAATAGCCGCTATTTGTGCCAGGAGCTTTTTAGGATTAAATAACTTGAAGTTCTCTGTAATTGACTGTCTGTAAATACCTCTCACATCATCCCATCTACCCAGCAAAATATTTAAAGCTTGTTCATATAACTTAGCTACGTTAAATGTAAATTCAGATTTTGTGTGAAAAAATAAACAAATTAAATGTAATAATATTGGTGCGATCGCTAATTCGCGTAATTGCTTGTTTTCTGGCAAATTCAATTGATGAAGAAATAAATTTCCTATAGATTCGCCATCTTCCTTAGATTCCTTAGCAACTACTACAAACCATTGTTTTACAAAAATATCGGCTTGCTGCATATCAAAATCAGCAATTTCAACCTCAGTAAATCCTGGGAATTTATATTTTTGCGCCCCGATGCGACAACTAATTACAAAGCGATTTTTGTAATAAGTCTGAGAGAATCGCCGAATTTCTTGATTAACTTGATTTATATCTCTCGTCGGTACTTCATCTAATCCATCTAAAAAAATTAATCCTTTGCCTTCAGTTAAAACATTTTGCGTTGATTCTGCTTCAATGCCACAACTAACAAATTCTTGGCTAATATACTTCAATAAACTCAAATCACTATTGTCTTTCAGGTCTTCAGCAAAGTCTTTCAGGTTAATAAAAATAGCTACATAACTCGGTTGAAATTGACCTTGATTACACTCAAGCGCCAAATATTTTAAGAATATTGTTTTACCTGTACCTGGTTTACCCAATATCATCAACTTTGAGTAAAGTGATGCTACTTCTAAACCTAGTAATTTTTTTTGGTTAAATTCTTGTAGTAAATCATCAATTTCTAACCATCTTTGACTTGTGATTGTTTCTAATATATATATAGGAGTATATATATCACGCAATGGAATTGTCTGAGCAATATCCATCATTTGTAAAGTACCGCACTGGTCTTGAATTTTGTCTTGGCGCTTTTGACGTATTTCCTGCACCAATATATTTAAATCTCTATTATTAGTTTGTGATTTAGCACTAGCATCTGAAGTTATATCTTCCGGTAGGGCAGCAATTTTTTGCCAAGATAACCCTAAATGTTGACAAATTTGTACAAAGCAACTGCGCGAAACTGGTTCACCTGCAAAAAACTTGGATACGGGTTGACGTGTAATACCTAAAGCTATGGCTAATTTGTGTTGGCTTAAAGTTTTATCAGTTAAAGCTGTTTTTGCAGCTCTAATACCTTCTGAGGAAGCTCGGAGTCCTTGGCTGGTCATACAATCAGCTTTTTAAGTGTATTTTCTTATAAGTAGGAATGTAGCTGCACGTAGACCCACCCTGGACAGATGGCTTGACTTTTCCAAAACAGTTGACTTTGGAAAATTGAGAGTCAAACATTTTAGCAAATTTCAGTTGAGTCTAGCTGGATATGCCATTGACTTTCTGTCTGAAGGGTATTTGTTCTTTAAAAATCCTCAATAAATTGAATTTCTTTTAAAGATAAGAGTACTTAATTATACGGTTATGTTCAAAAACATACAAAAATCATACAAAACTTATACATTTGGTATGCAATATGATGGCTGAAGTTTTCCGAAATTTAATAGAAAATTAAGTGTATCTCAGTAGAGTAGTGTCCATGTCTGGCAAAAACTCGTTTATGTCTAAGTACTCAACTTGGGTAAATGTCAAGAAAATCTAAAAAATCTTTGTAATTGATAGACTTTTCCACAGTGGCTTCTCGTATGCCCAAAAAACTATCTCAACTACGAGTTGCCCAATGAATCATAGGCTAGAACTTTATGGTTATGCTTCCTGTTACAAATCCCAAAATTTTGGTTGTAGATGATGACTTTGGTGTCCGTAATCTAATCTATCGTTTTCTCGGTCGAAAATATCAAATAGAGTCTGCGGCAGATGGCAAAACGGCGTTATCGTTATTTGAGCAATTTGATCCAGCTTTAGTAATTTTAGATTGGAATTTACCTGATATCAGTGGCTACAATTTGTGCGAAGAAATGCAGAGTCGAACGAATGTCTTAGTCATGATCCTAACCAGTAGAAATGCGGAAGAAGATAAAATTAAGATTCTTTCGGCGGGTGCTGATGACTTTTTGACTAAACCATTTAGTCTCGCGGAGGTAGAAGTCAGAGTACAAGCACTGTTAAGACGTATACGTTCTATCAACCCATCTCCTGTACAACGCTTGATATTTAAGCAATTAGCCATTAACCCAGAAGGTAGAGAAGTCACACTCAATGATAAGCCGCTAAATTTAACAGCATTAGAGTTTAATATTTTACATTTTCTAGCGAGTCATCCTGGTCAAGCTTGGAGTCGTCCACAACTCATCCAAAAAATTTGGGGTTGCGACTATGTGGGCGATGGACGTGTTGTTGATGTACACATTGGTCAATTACGCAAGAAATTAGAAGTTGATCAAAATGTACCTGAGTTTATTAAGACAGTCCGGGGCTACGGTTATAAATTTGAATTGCCAGAAGTAACCAGTGCTTAATCAGTGAATCACATCACTGTAATTTACGCTTTAATTTATAAATCATTTTTTATCACCTCAAATTGCCAAATATCTTGATATTTCGGATTAGATTTGGTTAGGTGCTACAAAGACTTTATATTATCCAGTGCAAGGGAGTTGAGTTTGTATAGCCGCGATTGTCAATTATCTACTCTTCTATTTATAGCAACATCTTTTGTCTTTTTTAAAGACAAAAGATGTCTAATTATGTCGTTGAATTATTGAATCTGACTAATGGAGATTTCCGAGCGATCGCACATTGCTTGTGACTAATATTGATAATCGAAATTACAATTAAAATTGTGATTTTATCTTTGTTTTTAATTTATCAAATATCTGCATAATAATTCATCCATTGCATAGTAAAATTAATATTTTACCTGCGGACATAATTAGTCATTTTAGGACGTAATTATCTTCTTGACGCTATTGAATAACAGATTTTTTTTCATAAAAATGTTCAGTATGAATTAGGCGATGCAAGCTTGATCCATACATAAACAAATGTTTTCTGCCAATTTTGATTGGAGGAAAAAGAATGGAAAAAATGAATAAATCTGAAGCAAATCCTGTGGGTGCTAAACTTTTCACAGATGCCGAAAGCTTTTTAGAAGACTTAGGTGATACAGCAGCGATGGCTGTACAAGGAGGAGAAGGTGCTTTTTTCCTTCCATATATTGCCTACGGTCAGAAGTTTCTAGAGTACGGCGTGAACGGATTTGCAATCAATAATATTGCATCCATCGCCAAGTCATTTAGTGCTGCTGGTGTCGGTGCTGGTGGGGTTGGTAATGGTGACGATACTGGCGGTGCTGGTAATGGTGGTGTTGGTGGTGCTGGTAATGGTGGTGTTGGTAATGGTGGCGGTGCTGGGGGTCTTAGTTCTGCGCCGGGCCTCAGTGGCACTATTACCTATAAGTTGTAGTTTTCTAACAACTAAAAATCTCAAAATCAACAACAAAACAACGAACAATTTACGCTATTAAATCGGAGAAAAAACAATGGTCAAGATGAATGTATCTGCTATCAATCCTACTGGTTCTGAATTATTTACAGATTCCGAAAACTTTCTCGAAGACTTAACTGATACAGACGCAATGGCTGTACAAGGAGGAGAAGGAGCTTTGTTTCTCCCATACATTGCCTATGGTCAGAAGTTTCTAGAGTATAGCGTGAACGGATTTGCGATCGCTAATATTGCATCAGTCGCCAAGTCATTCAGTGCTGCTGGTCTTGGTGGTGCTGGTGGCGGTGGTGGTGCCGGTGGTAACGGTGGTAACGGTGGTGCTGGCGCTGTTTGATAGATTGTCATTTGTTAGTCTATAGGATTCATTTATTAATAGCTGAATCCTACTAAAATCGGATGATTACTAGTAAATTCATTGATGATTGTTAGCCATTAATTACTTTCCTTAGTTTTAAGTATTTATCTTAGACTAAGGATTTTTTATAATTTAAATTCCATAAATATTTTATACATTTAATTTTCACTTATTAGGAAAATAATAATTTCAATCCTGCTAAAGATAGAAATTAAAGTACATATCACCCATCTAATTTACTACTATTTATGGCTGTGATTGGCATAAATGTTTTACTAATATTAAATCTATTCAAATCAGGAACAAATTATCTATTGCATAAATTTAAGTTAGCCATAATCAAATCCCCATTTAGATTGATTTTTCTCTTTGGATAAGGCTTTGAGGATATATGTCACATAAAATCAATCAATTTCCAGATTTAGAAAGCTATAAAATCAATCCCAGCAAGCTTTTAACACCTTTTCAGAAAAAAATTTTGCTCAAAAATTTACAAACAAATTTACAACCTGAATATCGTCGCCGTATCGAAGTTATGTTGCTGGCAGATCAAGGTCAATCTCCAAGTAAAATTTGTCAAATATTAGGCTGTTCTTACCACATGGCAAGATATTGGACTAGTATTGCTAAAGCTGGATTAGCTCACCAATGGCAGGAACAAAAAATAGGTCGTCCAAAACTTATTAATGAGCAATATCTCGACCGCCTAAAACAATTAGTCACTCATAATCCTCAAGAATATGGCTATCCGTTTCAAAACTGGACTGCACAATGGTTAAGTAAACATTTAGCTAATGAAATGAGCATTAAGATTACCGAACGTCACATCAGTCGGTTACTTAAACAAATGGGACTTTCCACAAAACAAAAAAATAATTCTAACCAACAAGAAACTAAGGATATGAAAGATTCAGAAATTATAATATATGATTTGTATTTAAATGGTGAAAATAATAATTTATCAGAATTATTTGATTTTGTGAATACTTATGAATAGAGAGTATTTTTCAAACAGGGATAAATTGATGAATGATGTTTTCATTATTGCTTCGGAAGATATATTGTATCAACTCAAGCTTTCCTGCGAACTGCCAGATATAATTGCTGCGATCGCAACTCGCAAGATTATTACTGATGCTGCTACTAAAGCAGATATAGAAATTAAAGCAGGAGAGCTTCAGCAAACAGCAGATAAATTGCGTTTAGCAAAAAAACTGATCACAGCCAAAGATACTGAAACATGGCTAGAAAAACATTATCTGTCTCTCAATGAATTCAAAGAATTAGTTCAAACTTCTTTACTGTCTGCCAAGTTAGCTGAATATCTCTTTGCTGAACAAGTCAAATCTTTCTTTGCGGCACATCAGCTTGATTACACTCAATCTATCACCTATGAAGTTGTTTTAGATGACGAAGAGTTAGCTTGGCAGCTATTCTATGAACTGCAAGAAAATAACATATCTTTCCAAAATATTGCTCAACAATACATCCAGGAACCAGAATTACGTCGTCTAGGTGGATATTGTGGAATCAGATATCGTAGTGATGTGATACCAGAAATTGCTAATTATGTTTTTACTGCCCATCCGCCACAGATTCTTAAGCCCATTCTCACACATAAAGGAGTGCATCTAATTTGGGTTGAAGAAATTATTCAGCCTCATTTAGATGAAAAATTACGCTGCAAAATTCTCCGAGATTTGTTTGCTAGTTGGTTACAGCAACAACTGGAGGAAATGAGAATTGTGGTGCAAGTTTAATCTCGGTATCAACTTTTAATAGCGTAGGTTGGGTGGAGGAACGGAACCCAAAATCATCACATATCTTGCACCAAGCCCCGACGAATGGAATTCGCGGCTATAAAAACAAAGTCCGCGTAGGCGGACTTTCATTAATCACATATCTCAACTTAGTTGTTCATACTTAAATTTCCCCTTAATAAACTTATTAAAATATTGACCTTTAGATGGTGCATTATCTAAGTCGTCCTTGATATTAGGAGGTACTTTAAAATACTGATAAACACTTCCACTATCAAATTCAAGAGTCAGCGTTTGAGTTTTTGAATCATAGCTAAATTCCTTAATAAAGCTACCTTCTGGTTTGAGTAAAGGGAAAGCGATGACATCCCGAATGCTTGCGGAGTCAGTTAATAACATGACTAACCGATCAATGCCAATACCTAAACCGCCTGTAGGAGGCATTCCATATTCCAGGGCGGTGAGGAAGTCTTCATCTACACTTTGGGCTTCTAAGTCACCAGCAGCTTTACGGGCGGCTTGGGCTTCTAAACGTTCCCTTTGGTCGATGGGATCTGTTAACTCTGAGAAGCTGTTAGCAGTTTCGCGTCCCACAATAAATAACTCAAATCGTTCTACCAAACCCGGTTGAGAACGATGGGGTTTTGCGAGTGGCGAAATTTCTACAGGATAGTCAATGACGAAGGTAGGTTGAATTAAATTTGTTTCTACCTTTTCTTCAAAAGCTAAATTGAGTAACTTGCCAATTGATTCGGCTTCATCTGTACCAGGAATCCCCGCATTTTTGGCTGCGGCTTTTGCGTCTGACAAACTTTGGAAAGAATTAAAGTCTAAGCCTGTGACTTCTTTCACTAAGTCGTGCATTGTCACCCTCCGCCAAGGTGGTGTTAAATCTACAGTTTCACCTTGGTAGGTAATTTGCAATGTGCCGAGAACTTCTTGGGCGACGCTGGTAATAATGCCTTCCGTCAGCGCCATCATATCGTTGTAGTCGGCGTAGGCTTGGTAAATTTCAATTGAGGTAAATTCGGGGTTGTGTCTGGTGGAAATTCCTTCATTGCGGAAAATCCTTCCCATTTCAAATACTTTTTCAAAACCACCGACAATCAACCGCTTGAGATGGAGTTCTGTGGCAATTCGCAGATACAGTTCCATTTCTAGGGTGTTGTGATAGGTGATGAAAGGACGTGCATCTGCACCACCAGCTTCACTTTGCAAAACAGGCGTTTCAATTTCGAGGAAATCTCGCTGTTCCAAATAGCGGCGAATACCGGCGGTGATTTGGGCGCGACGGCGAAAAGTTTGGCGGACTTCGGGGTTAACAATCAAGTCAACGTATCGCTGACGGTAGCGTTTAGCAACATCTGTTAATCCATGCCACTTGTCGGGTAGGGGCAGAAGGGATTTGGTGAGGATGGTGTATTGTTTGACGTAGACTGATAATTCGCCCTTTTCAGTCCGTTTAATTGTGCCTTTAACTCCTAGAATATCGCCTGCATCTGTGAGTTGCTTCAGGTGGTTGAAAGCTTCAGCATCAATTTCTGCCATGCTTTCTTGGATACGATTTTTCTCCAGATAAAGCTGTATGGTGCCGGTTTCGTCTTGCAAGGTGAAGAATGCTAGTTTACCGAAAACACGCCGCGCCATAATGCGTCCTGCGATCGCAACTTCTAAGTCAACTTCTTCACCACTAGCTAAATCAGCAAATTTTTCCTGCAATTGGGCAGCGTTATGGGTGGATTCCCAACGATAGGCGTAGGGATTAGCCCCTAACTGCTTAATCTGGTCTACTTTTTCCAGCCTTGCGGCACGGATATCTTCTTCCGACATGGTAACGAACTAAAATAGGGCAAGATTAATTATAGATGCTGCAATCAAGTGGGCGCTGACAAAATAACTAAGTTCGCTGCGACTGTTGAGTGAAATTAAACATAGCAGTTCTAAATAACTGACAAAAAAATCTACTCATTCTCCACTCTCGATTTTTGAGCTTCCACCCCCGCAAGCAAACATGTGTAGACATAACTGCTGGGAAAGTTCTTTACAAACTTCAACTCCCCGCACGCTGTTACCTCGCGCATCTAAGGGTGGCGAAAATACTCCAATACCCATTTGATTGGGGACAACTGCAAAAATTCCGCCACAAACGCCACTTTTAGCGGGAATACCGACTGTATACGCCCATTCGCCAGCAAAGTTGTACATTCCACAGGTGTACATGACGCTGAGAATATCCTTTATATATTGATGATCTACAGCTCGTTCGCCTGTGATGGGGTTTATTCCTTTGTTTGCCAATGTCGCGGCCATCACGGCTAAGTCGTGACAATTCACTATCACAGCACATTGCTTGAAATAAAGGTCTAACGCTTCTTCAAGATTTTGGTCAATCATACCAAAGTTCAGCATCAGGTGAGCCATTGCGCGGTTGCGATGTCCGGTGCTGCGTTCGGAAGTAAATACAGACATATCGACGAATACATCATGACCAGTGTAGCGGCGAAACATTTTTAAGACGCGGTTGAGGCGTTCGGTTGCACCATCTCCTTTAATTAAGCTGGTGGTGGCGATCGCACCGGCATTTACCATTGGGTTATATGGTCGCTTCGATCGCTCATCTAAAATAATTGAGTTGAATGCTTCTCCAGTCGGTTCTACTCCCACTCTTGTCAACACATAATCTCGCCCATGATCTTCTAGTGCTAGTCCATACGCAAAAACTTTCGACATGGACTGGATAGTAAATAGTTGTTGATAATCTCCAACTTCATACACTTGGCCATCTACAGTCACGATGCAAATGCTAAATAAATCCGGGTTTACTTTGGCTAATTCTGGAATATAGTTGGCGACTGCACCTTCTTGCAAAGACTTGTACTTAGAATGCAAGTCTTGGAGAACGGACAACAATGATGATGAATTTATTTCTAAATCTCCTGAATTTGCTTGTTTTGCCATGAAGCTAATAGTTTATATAAGAAAATCATAAATGATCAATTAGTTTAATTTTGAGGTAACTTTTGCTACATTGTAAAACTCGTTAATATACGTCCATCCGCTTTTTTTAATTTTCTCATTCTTATTTTTCTTTTAATTGTAAAAAATATTAGTTGTAAAAGCACCGAATTTTTTTGCTCCTGACTGCTAAAAATACGGGTTTTCTATATTACTTTTGTTTCTCGTAAAAACAGTATATTTCCTTGTAATTATTCACTACATGAGTTTTTTTAAAACATTCATGTTTTTTGTCAATCGAAGGATACATTCTGCCCAAAAACCTTGATTTAAGAAGTTTGTAAGCAATTCTAAAGATTGTATGAATCTAGTCTAAATCAGTATTGACACTGGTTTTTTCACTTCAATATATTTAAAGCTTATAGTTTATATTTAAAAAAAATATATGTTCTATAACATACAAATTTTTGGAGGAAACTAACAGGTAAATCGCACAAATTTCGCCAAAATCGAATCTGAGAGGATTGTAAAGTTTTAATAAGAAAAATGTTCGTAGCCGAAAAAAACGCTACACACCCAAAATCCGCATTTGAACAAGGTTTCACTGTTTTGATGAGCATTTAAATTTGAGAAATTGAAGTTTGATTACGCTAAAACCCTGATCCCCAAGTCCAAAAGTTCGTGTTAGTCTGTTGCAGTTATGAAAAACAAAGTGAAAGCGGAACGAGTTCGATTTTAAGGAAAACTTTTGCTGTTTATGGCAATAAATTCCGTTAATCAAAAAAACTACTGTTCTACAGTCGCTTGAAAATTGGACGCATGAACCAAAGACATTTGTGGACTATTGTCGCCTTGTTTGTGACTCTTACCGGGATACCCTCAATGGGTCGCACTCAAACTACAACTCAAACCACCAAGGAAATTCAACCAGTTTCCCGAAAATCACCAGCAGGTGATGTGGTTAAGGTAGGTGAGTACCAATCCCCTACAGAGCAACAAAACTCGGATGCTGTGATTACAAGCATTCATACTCACAGCATTAGGGGTCTTCAGGCGGCAACCCTGTACATCCGGAACATACCAGTACTCACTTTCGTGGGTTCCAAGCCAGTTGCGAGTAGTGAAACGAAACAAGGTGTTGTAGGAGAAGGACGGGGCGTGCAGTCGTACGCCCTTATTGCTGGAAACTCAACTCAAGTGGCAAGTACTGGCAATGTAGTAAGTTCCGGGAACCAAGTCGGCGCACTAGAAAATGACCCAGTTCAAAGAGCTAGTGCGATCGCAGCCAAAATCAACCAACTGATTCAAGACAACGTTGATGCCAAGGAAATCACAGTCAGTTGGAAAGATAGCAAGACTGCTAATCTCGCCCAAGATAAAAGCTCTACTGCACAGCAACAGTCTAGCGATCGCTATACAATCAAAATCAAAGACCAAGAATTGGTGGAAATCAACGAAAATACCCGCCTAGCAGACACCACCAAAAATCTTGCACAAGACGCATTACAAGCAACTAACCGCCTACGCAGACTGATTGGTAACGCATCTCCCATCGATAAAATCGCTAATTTACCATCGCGTTCACCATTGTCTATCCCGCCGTTACCACAACAAATTGCCGTTGGTAACGTCAGACTTACCTTTAGAGGCATAGCTTCCTTTTATGGCTATGATGGCTCAGGCAGCATGACAGCCAGTGGGCAAAGATTTAATCCTGAAGCCATGACTGCTGCACACCGCACCTTACCCTTTGGGACAAAAGTTCGTGTCACCAATACCCGTAATGGTCGTTCTGTTGTAGTACGGATTAACGATCGCGGCCCATACATCCGGGGTCGAGTCATTGACTTATCTACTGCTGCTGCTCGTACTATCGGCATGATTGGTAGTGGTGTAGCACCAGTGCATATCGAAGTACTGGGACGATAAGTCTGAGGTAATTTGTCAGGATGCCAGGACAGTTTGACATAATTTTGGATTTCTCAGTTCCCAATCCAAAATCTCAAATATCAAATCCAAAATTTATTGGCTGTTCGGCGTAGTGTTTTCCCTCAACGCGCTTGGCGCAAATTAATGACAAAGGCTCAATTTAAAATCTCATCCTGCATCCTGCAAATTTACCTATTTTTGATATTCCCCTAGTTCTCACATCTTTTCCCCAATTTCAGATATAAACTAACGGGGGAGGGTTAGAAGAACTAGGGGAATTTTGTGCGCCTGTTGACAACAGTCGCAGCTTTACGCTGCTATTTAAATAAACTTCGCTCAGACAGCCAACTAACAGTTTCAGAGGATCTGGTGGCAGATGAAATGAGCAGTTGGGATCGGACAGCAGTCGGTTTGGTACCGACAATGGGCGGCTTACATCAAGGCCATTTAAACTTAATTAAACGCGCCAGACAAGAAAACTCAACGGTGATTGTCAGTATTTTTGTCAATCCCTTGCAATTTGGCCCTAACGAAGATTATGCACGCTATCCGCGCACATTAGAGCAAGACCAAAAACTATGTGAAAATGCGGGAGTTGATGCAATTTTTGCACCTACTCCGGACGTGATGGGAGTAAGAGCGAAAAATATACAAGATTCTTTAATTACCCAAGTCATTCCCCCATCTGCTATGATATTAGGTTTGTGTGGCCGTTCTCGGCTGGGTCACTTTCAGGGTGTAGCAACGATTGTGACAAAGCTTTTGAATTTGGTACAGCCTGACCGCGCCTACTTTGGTCAAAAAGATGGTCAGCAACTAGCGATTATTAAACGACTAGTGGCTGATTTAAATTTGCCTGTAGAAATTGTTGCTTGTCCGACAGTCCGAGAAGCTTCTGGTTTAGCTTTTAGTTCGCGCAATCAGTATTTGAGTGCAGCTGAAAAAGAGCAAGCGGCGGTTTTATATCGAGGCTTAAAAAAAGCTGAGGCTGCTTTTAAATCTGGTGTGCGTCATAGCAGCCAGCTAATAGCAGTGGTAAAACAAGAAGTGGCTAGGGTAAATACTGTTTTATTGGAATATATTGAATTGGTTGAACCGACTACGTTGATGTCATTAGAAACAATTGAGGAGGAAGGAATGCTGGCGATCGCAGCTCGTCTTGGTTCTACACGTTTGATTGATAATACCATTTTGCGCGATCGCCAACCCATCATCGCTATTGATGGGCCAGCCGGAGCCGGGAAATCTACTGTAGCACGCCAAGTCGCTGCGGAGCTAGGGTTAGTATACTTAGATACGGGGGCGATGTATCGAGCGATGACTTGGTTAGTGATTCAAAAAGGAATTGCCTTGGATGATGAATGCGCGATCGCCGAATTAGCTCATACTTGTAAAATTGAACTCACTCCCAGTCAAGATTTAAAATCCCCCGTGCGGGTTTGGATTGATAATGTTGATGTGACACAGCAAATTCGTACTGTTGAGGTCACATCTAAAGTATCTGCGATCGCAGCCCAAACTGCTGTACGTCAAGCTTTAGTTAACCAACAGCAAAACTGGGGTAAAAAAGGTGGTTTAGTCGCCGAAGGACGAGACATTGGTAGCCATGTCTTCCCCGATGCAGAAGTGAAAATCTTTTTAACCGCCTCAGTGAGTGAACGCGCTCGTCGTCGCCAGCAAGACTTTAAAAAACAAGGTCAACCCGAAGTCAGTTTAGAACAACTAGAACGGGACATAGCAGAACGCGACTGGAAAGATAGCACTCGCAAAGTTTCCCCCTTACAAAAGGCGGCGGATGCAGTCGAACTTCAAACCGATGGGATGAACATCTCTGAAGTTGCAGCCCAAATCATTAACTACTACCATCAAAAATTATCTCAATGGTAATTATAGAGATGAGTATTTAGTTTTTCTTGCAGCCGAGTGGTGAGTAACTCATGACCTACCCACCACTTGTATATCTGATTGTAATTAACTATATATAGTTTGACTTTAGCGTTGTAGATTATATTTTAAGAACTTTAAAAATTAATTCATCTCACTTAAGGCTGAGTTGCCCAGTTTCTCATAACTACACCTTAAGGTAGAAGTATCTTAGGTTAAGAATTAACTAAATATATGGGTGGGCAAATTGCTGCCACAATATTATAAACTCTGACTGTAAAAACCAAAGTTAATTGCCAAAGCATTACCTCTTTTCGTTCCCCCCTAGTTTTGGGGGGAATATCTTTCTATGTTTAAAATACCTCAGCATTTAAATATTAGTTGTTTTTATTTAAAGCTCTGATAGCATCGGCATTTGACTTATAGCAAAAGTCTTTTGTTTTCATTATCACTTTGGTAGTAGAATGACGATGTTAAGTTTTATGATTCTTGAGTTCAAGGACATCAAAACTCATAAACACAAAACCTGTAATTTTCTAAGCTTCCAGTAATAGCTTTAGGCCGGGAAACTGTAAAGAGAGGATTTCATAAAATGGCATTTACACAGCCCCCCTTACCCTTTGACTTTAATGCTTTAGAGCCTTATGGTATGAAAGCTGAAACTTTCGAGTATCACTATGGCAAGCATCACAAAGCTTATGTCGATAACCTCAACAAGCTCACTGAAGGTACCGAACTAGCTGATAAATCCTTAGAAGAAGTAATCCAAATCTCCTTTCAAGATTCCTCTAAAGCAGGTATCTTCAACAACGCGGCGCAAGTTTGGAACCACACCTTCTTTTGGAACAGCTTAAAACCATCAGGTGGCGGCGCACCCACTGGTGAAGTTGCAGCCAGAATTGACAAAGACTTTGGTAGCTTCGACAAATTCAAAGAAGAGTTCTCCAATGCTGCTGCTACTCAATTTGGTAGCGGTTGGGCTTGGTTAATTGATGATGGTGGTACTCTCAAGGTCATTAAAACACCTAACGCCGAGAACCCCTTAGCCCACGGCAAAAAAGCATTACTCACCCTTGACGTTTGGGAACATGCTTATTACATCGACTTCCGCAATGCGCGTCCCGCATTCATTAAGAATTTCTTAGACCAATTGGTTAACTGGGACTTCGTTGCGGAAAATTTGGCTAAAGCATAATATCTATCTGGCAGAAGGTGATTGTAAACTTCTGCTAGATATCTAAAGTACAGATATTCAATTGATATCGAAAATATCAGCAACAGTCACGACTTATATTCGTGGCTGTTTTTGCTTCAGTTAAATATTCTGCGAACACGGTAGAAGCGATCGCGCCTCTGAATTATCTTGAAAGATAGAGAGTCGGAATTTGAAAGCCGCGTCGGTAATCAACTTCTTAATTCTTTTTGCCAAAAAAAAACATAAAAAAAAGCAAAATATTATGGATAGCACAGAACTAGCACAATATCTCGAAGCCACGGATAGCATCACTAAACCTTGGATGCTGGTACAACTACGCCTGAAAAAATTACAAGAACGCCGCGACACAATTTCTGAAGATACCTACGCGAATGAGTTAGCCGATATTCACCAAGATTTAATGAATTTGGGTGAATGGTGGCGCGGTATAGAAGATGAGGTCTTCTAATGCGGTAATATCAATAGTCCATAGTCAACCAATTTTGGATTTTAGATTTGCGATTTTGGATTGACCCCGACCACAAGGGATAAACAATTTTGGATTTTAGATTTGCGATAGCGCAGCGTTAGCGACGCAGGAGCGTCTTTTAGATTAAATCCAAAATTTAAAATCCAAAATCCAAAGTTCTGCGGGGTGGGGCTTGTACCCTAAAGAATCCAAAATCCAAAATCTAAAATTCGGAGGGTCAATAGTTGATAGTACATTGACTAATGACCATTGACTAATGACTAATGACTAATGACCATTGACGATTAACTAACTTTTATGGATTATCGGGATGCAGGGGTTGATGTTGAGGCTGGTAGAGCCTTTGTTGATCAAATTCGCAATTTAGTTCAAAGTACTTTTCGGCCAGAAGTACTCGGTGGACTAGGTGGTTTTGGCGGATGCTTTCAACTCCCCACAGGTTACAAGGAACCCGTGTTGGTTTCGGGAACTGATGGTGTTGGTACAAAGCTAAAAATTGCCCAAACTCTCAACTGTCATGACACCGTGGGAATTGATTTAGTGGCTATGTGCGTCAATGACGTGCTGACATCTGGTGCAGAACCCCTGTTTTTTTTAGATTATGTAGCAACAGGTAAATTAGATAAAGAACAGTTGACACAGGTAGTAGCAGGTATAGCTACTGGCTGTAAATTGGCTGGTTGTGCTTTATTAGGCGGAGAAACAGCAGAAATGCCCGGTTTTTACCAAGTCGGAGAATATGACTTGGCTGGGTTTTGTGTGGGAATTGTCGAAAAAAGTCAGATGTTGGATGGTTCCCAAGTGCAAGTGGGGGATGTAGCGATCGCACTTGCTAGTGCTGGTATACATAGTAATGGTGTCAGTTTAGTCCGTAAAATTATTAGTGATGGTGGTTTTGCTTGGAGCGACACCCCAGAATTATTAGGTGGCGAAACCATCGGTGAAACTTTTCTCAAACCAACTCGCATTTATGTCAAACCAGTCCTCGCCGCCCGTCAAGCTGGTTTAGAAATTCATGGAATGGCGCATATTACAGGCGGTGGTTTACCAGAAAACTTACCCAGATGTTTAGGTAAAAATCAAGCAATTAAAATTAACCCCAACAGTTGGCAAATTCCCGCCCCATTTCAATGGTTAGCTGAAGTCGGTGCAGTCAGCAACGAAGCCATGTTTAATACTTTCAATATGGGGATTGGATTTGTACTCTTAGTTCCACCCCAGCAAGTAGAGCAAACAATTACCTTTTTTACATCACAAAATCTTTCCGCCTTCGCAATTGGCGAAGTAATTTCCGGCACAGGTACTCTGGAGGGATTGGTTTAGTTGGGAGTGGGGAGTGGGGAGTGGGGAGTGGGGGAGACAAGGTAGAGGGGGTAGACAAGGTAGAGGGGGTAGACAAGGTAGAAATAGAAATATTGCCCCCTTGTCTTCCTTGTCTCCCTTGTCCCCCTCTTCTCCCCTGCACCCTCGCCCCCCTTCCCTTCCCTCATCTGGTATTCATTTTAAAAACCAGTGTCAGTATTTACCTGAATTTTTGAGAAATATTTTTAACTGACACTTATTAAAGCAATCGAAAATACTCATGCTCATTATCATTTAGATTTGCTAACGTAGTCTTAACATATTGCAAAATTAAGCTGAGTAAGCTAACTGAATACTTGCTAGTACTGATTATCCGTGCTGGTGATTTCTTATCTATTAAGTGTGGTGTTTGAGTTTGTGAATAACTGCGTATATTTGTGCAGAGGATATTTATGGTGATGAATTGTACGCGGACATCGACTTCTTGCGAACTTTTAAAACAAGTATTCCAGAAGATAGATGCCCAAAGTTGTCCGAGATTCTTTAATTTTCATATGCACACTGTCTATTCTGACGGGAAGTTAGAGCCAAGTGCATTGATGGAACAAGCGATCGCAATTGGCTTAAAAGGATTAGCGATTACTGATCATCACAATATTGGTGGCTATTTAGCTGCAAAAGCTTGGTTAGAAGACTGGAAGTGGAACAATCCTGATAGTAATATTCCTGATTTGTGGAGTGGTACAGAAATTAATGCCAACCTCTTAGATAATGAGGTTCACATTTTGGCTTACGCTTTTGAACCAAATCACTCTAGTATTAAACCTTACTTGCAAAGACACGCTGTCACTGGTAGAGAATATGAAGCAATTAACGTGATTGCAGCGATTCATGAAGCTGGTGGATTAGCGGTTTTAGCACACCCCGCACGTTATCGGCGATCGCATTTTGATTTAATTGCGGCGGCGGCGGAACAAGGAATTGATGGTGTAGAAAGTTTCTACGCTTATAATAACCCCAACCCTTGGAAACCAAGTCACAAAGAATCAGAACAAGTGCAACAGTTAGCTATTGAATATGGCTTATTTAATACCTGTGGTACTGATACTCATGGTTTAAATTTACTCCAGCGATTGTAAATGTATATTTAATTGCCTGAACTACTCCTGGTTGAATCAGCCAGGGGACTATACCATATTGGGTTCTAGATTGAAAAAAGGTTTACTGGTAAGCTTTTGGACAATCCATTTGGCGCAATCATTCTTCAATTTGGTATTAGTTAATAACCAACTTTTATCAAGCTAATATCTACATCTATGGTTAATTTTATTCAATAAAATCTACTAAATTCACTATAAATAATTCACAGCTTTAACTCCCCGCCTTTTGAATCAAAGGCGGGGATTTTGTTATGGAAAAAAGTGTAGCAAGACATACATTATTGCAACAGCTTTACAATATATAGTTCAAAAAAACATATATCTATAGCCGTATACAACATCTACCTTAAGATACAATTAATTTCAATGGAGCCAGAAAAATTCTTTGCAAGACGCAACTTTAAATCGCCAGACTTCTAATCTTTGACGTTAAATAATTCTGTGTCTGACTACAGTGAATTGACACAGCTAGTCAGTCTTAAGTATTGAATAAGTCTTGAAAAATACAGTTTTGCCTCGACACAATCACTACTGCACAAACAAAAGCTAAAGAATGAAACACTGGATCGCCAAATTAGCAATCTGCATAATATTTCTATATAACTTTTTCTGCAATAATAGTTGGGCAATTGCCAATCAACTTTCAGAACCAAATCCTCAAGAAATAAATTCAATTCCAGGAGTAGAAAATTTAGTAGATACTAGTGATTTTGGCGAAAAGAAACCAGCAGAAACACAGCCATCTCAGCCTATAGAGAAAGGGATAATTAAACAAGCGGGACTATTCACAACTTATCAAGACACAGAATCTGGCAAAGTTTATTTAGCAATTAAGCCAGAACAGCTAAATAAAAGTTATCTCGCTACAATTACTTTAGAATCTGGGATTGGGGAAAGTGGGATTTATAGTGGATTACCTTTAGCTGATTTTTTGTTTTATTGGCGGCGTGTCAAGGATAATTTGCATTTCGTAGTTCAGAATGTCAAATTTCGGATAAAATCAGGTGAAGCTGAACAGCGATCGCTAACTCGTTCCTTCAGTGATTCAGTACTTTATTCTGTGGCAATTGATAGTATTGAACCAAGCACAAACAGTCTAGTTATTGACCTAGAAGAACTGTTAATGCAGGATTTTTCCGGTTTAGCACCTTTATTAAAATACTATTTACAAGCTGAATATCACTTTGATAAAACTAAATCTTATTTTGGTGATGTGCAGAGTTTTTTGGATAATGTTGAAATTGATTCTATTTATGGTTTTTCCTCACCAGAAGGGGCAAATTTAACAACATTGCCAGACAGTCGCGCCTTGAGTTTAAAAGTACATTATAGTTTTTCCCAACTACCAGAAAATAACGGCTATATTCCCAGAATTGCTGATGACCGAGTAGGTTATTTTATTACTGCCTTCCAAGATTTTTCGCCAGATCATCTGCAAGAACCATTTGTCCGTTACATTAATCGTTGGCATTTAGAACCATCCGACCCTAACGCACCTTTATCTCCACCGAAAAAACCGATTGTATTTTGGATTGAAAATGCTGTTCCACCAATATACCGAGATGCCATTCGAGAAGGCGTTTTAATGTGGAATAAAGCCTTTGAAAAAGCAGGATTTCAAAATGCTGTTGAAGTGCGACAAATGCCAGATGATGCTGAATGGCATCCCGCAGACGTGCGTTACAACACTATTCGCTGGTTCAACTCTTTAGATGCTGGCTTTGCTAGGGGGCCAATGCGCGTAAACCCCCTCACAGGCGAAATCTTAGACGCAGATATTATTGTTGATGCCAACATGGTGCGCTCAGTTCAACAAGAATATCATGCACTGATCGAGGCTTCATCAATGTGTCAGGGAGAAGGCAGTGGTTCGGCTACGCTCACCAACCGGGGGCAGGGGGCAGGGGGCAGGGGTGCAGGGGAGACAAGGGGGACAAGGGAGACAAGGGAGACAAGGAAGATAAGGGAGAGGTCTTTCTACCTTGTCTTCCCCCACTCCCCACTCCCCACTCCCCACTCCCAAGACACAGAGACTTGTTACGGCACAGAGTCCACTGAACAAGTTGCTATGGGGGCGTTAGCATTATCGCTGCTGCAAAATACCAAGCCCAATAGTGAAATGATGAAGGAGTATGTTCATCAATACTTGCGTTCTGTTATTGCCCATGAGGTGGGACATACTCTGGGTTTGCGGCACAATTTTCATGGCAGCACAATGTTAGCGCCGCAAGAATTAAATAACCCAGAAATCACCCAAAGCAAAGGTTTAACAGGTTCGGTGATGGACTATTTGCCTGTGAATATTGCCCCTCAAGGAGTGCCGCAAGGTGAGTATTTTCCGAGTGTAGTCGGCCCTTATGATGAATGGGCAATTGCTTATGGTTACAAAAAACTACCTGATGTCGAGGGTGAAATAGTTACGCCGGAAACTGAAAAAAGCTTTTTAGAAGCAATTGCCTTAGCATCACCGCAACCAGAATTGTCTTACGCCACTGACGAAGATATCCGCGACATTAACCCGTTAGCGAATGTTTGGGATATAAGCAGTGATGTGTTGGTGTATTCTCAATGGCAAATGGACAACGCCCGTGTGATGTGGCAACGTCTGGATGAGGGTTATTTACCCAAGGGAGAAAGTTATAGTAGCTTGCGGGTGTTGTTTAATAGAGTGCTGAGATATTATTTCCGCAATGCCAGCTTACTTTCTCAATATATTGGTGGGCAGTCATTTCGGCGGCTTCATGCTGGTGATGAGATTTCTTGGGCTTTTGTACCCGTTTCCCTAACCCAACAACGTCAAGCATTAGCCAAGCTGCAAGAATATGTGTTTGCGGAAGATGCTTTTAGTTTCTCACCGCAATTGTTAAATCAACTTGCACCGTCGCGCTGGCAACATTGGGGTAGTCCCATACATCATACTCGTCTTGATTATCCAATTCACGATCGCATTCTCAGTTTTCAGAGTGCCATATTAAGATCGCTGTTAGATAGCGATCGCATCAATCGTCTGCGGGATGTAGAATTAAAAGCTCAACCTGGACAAGCACTGTCTTTACCAGAATTATTTGATACCCTGCAAACAGGTATTTGGACAGAAATTTTCACCCCAGAACCACCAAAATCAATATCTAGCATTCGCCGTTCCCTACAACAAGAACACCTGAACATCTTGTTAGAGATGCTGTTGAAGACTCATGATGAATTAGAAGATAGCCGCACACTAGCTTGGTATGAATTGCGACAACTGCAAACAGCCATTGATAGCAAGCTGAAAGAATTTGGCGAAACATTAGATATTTACACAATAGCTCATTTAGAATTTGCAGGCGATCGCATTAGCAAAGCCTTAAATTCCCAGTTGCTTTCCAAGAGTTATTGAGATAGGGAAACGTCATCACAAACTTTTTTGTCCCTACCTTCTACATCATCGCTATTAGCCAAGTAATCTTTTACCCATTCACAAGCACTGGCAAGCAACCTATTTAAATCAGTTTCTTCCACATTCCACAATCGCACAGTATTATCCCAACTACCAGAAGCCAAAGTTTTGCCATCGGGACTAAAGGCTACAGTTGTGACGACAGACTCATGTCCAAAATATGTGTTTAACAGACGACCATCTAAATCCCAAAGTTTGATAGTTTTATCCTTACTACTAGAAGCCAAATTTTTACCATCAGGACTGAAGACTACACTTGTTACCTGAGATTCATGTCCTTTTAAGATATGCAAGAGATTACCATTTAAATCCCAGAGTTTGATATTTTTATCCTTACTAATAGAGGCGAGGATTTTACCATCAGGGCTAAAGGCTAGTTGTGTAATTTCACTTTTATCTGACAATGTTTTCAACAGATTACCATTTAAATCCCAAAGTTTGATAGTTTTATCTTTACTACCAGAAGCTAGAATATTTTCCTTGGGACTAAATACAACTTGTGTAACTTCATTTGTATGTCCTTTAAGGGTGTGCTTAAGATTACCATTTAAATCCCAAAGTTTGATGGTTTTATCCTGACTACCTGAAGCTAAGAGATTACCATCAGGACTAAAGGCTAGTTGTGTAACTTCACTTTTATTTGAAAATGTTTTCAACGGCTTACCATTTAAATACCAAAGTTTGATAGTTTTATCGCTACTACCAGAGGCAATTATTTTACCGTCAGGGCTGAGAGTAATGCTAGTCACTGTAACTGTATTATTATCACTTGGCTTTAATTCTATTTCTTGTGGTTTTTCACCCTGTAACTTCCCTGAAATTATATATTTTCCCTTAGTAGCCGCAATTAAGTTTTTCCCATCAGGAGACAAGATTATTTTGGCAATATCATTGTCAAAAAGGAATTCTTGTGGCTTTTCTTCCGTATTATTTAATTTCCAAACTTTAATGAATTGATCATAACCACCAGAAACTAAAGTTTTGCCATCCTGACTAAAAACAACACTTGTAACTGTGTCTGAGTGCTTGAGAGTTTGCCCAATTTTGTTCAGCTTCCAAACTTTAATAGTTTTATCTCTACTAGCACTAATCAGTATTCTTTTATAAGGATGAAAAATAGCACTAGTGACTGCGGCTTGATGTCCTCGGAAGGTTTGTAGCAGTGTCCCATTTAAATTCCAATATTTAATTGTATTATCTTCGCTTGTAGATGCAAAAGTGTTAGTTTTGGCATCAAAAACAATGCTAGTCACGGCTGCTTGATGGGCTGTTAATGTACGCAAACTTTTATTCTTCACCCAAAGTCTAATAGTACCATCTGCACTGCCAAAGATAATCTGATGATCATCACGACTAAAAACTACACTTGTAATAGGCGCTGAATGATTTTTATCTTTAAAAGTTGATGATGATAGTTTACCCTGTAAATTCCAAAGCTTCAGTGTGCCATCTTCGCTACCAGAAGCCAAAATTTTATCATTGTGGCTAAAAGCAATGTTTGTAATGGCTGCTTGATGACCGTTTAGCGTTTGTAGTAACTCGCCTTGAAAATTCCAGAGTTTAATGGTTTTGTCTTTGCTGGCTGTAGCGATAATTTTATTTTTGTGACTAAAAACAATACTGGTAATTGCATATTTATGACCTTTGAGGGTATGCAATAAATTACCGTTTACATCCCAAAGATTAATAGTATTATCACTACCAGCAGAAGCTAAGATATAACCACCAGGACTATAGGCAATATTGGTTAGTGAATAGTTATTGTTTGTCAGTTTATGTAATAATGTGCCATCTAAATTCCAGATAATGATTTTATTATCATTACTGGTAGAAGCTAAAGTTTGATTATCGGGGCTGAATGCAATATTGGTGACTGCATATTTGTGTCCTGTTAATGTATGTAAAAGTTTGCCATTCAAATCCCAGAGTTTGACTGTATTATCATCACTGGCAGAAGCTAAAAATTGACCATTAGAACTGAGCGTCAGACGATTAACGGCGGCTTCATGTCCTGTAAGAGTATTTAAAAGTTTGCCATCTAAATTCCAGAGAATAATAGTATTGTCTCCACCTGCTGAGGCTAGGGTTCCGCCATTAGGGCTAAAAGCAACACTAGAGATATCAGCTTGATGACCCTTTAAACTAGTTTGTAATTTTTGAGTATTTAAATCCCATATTTGAACAATTTTATTATCACCATAAGCCAGAGTTTGACCATCTGGGCTGAAGGCTAATAAGTCTAGAGCTATATTAATATCTTCACTTTTATCCTGAGTATCACTAGGCGGCTTTAAGGTTTTTATTGGCTGACTATTTAACTGCTTTAAATCCCAAATTTTCACTACACGATCAATACTTGCAGCAGCTAAAGTTTTATTGTCAGGACTAAAAACTATACTGGAAATTGTATTTTTCTGGGCTGTAATAAATTGGGTATATTTTTTGGGTTTATCTTCTAAATTCCAAAATTCTATAGTACTCTCTTTCAGAGGACTACCATCGAAACTAAAATTTTCATTATTTGCCTTGGCAATTGCTAATATCTTACCATCTGCGCGTAAGGACACACTTGTAATAACGTTATTTCTTTCTTCCTCTATCAGCCATTCTCCTTCTTCATCCAGTTGCTTTAAATCCTTGATTTTGACATCATATAAACCAGCAATAATTAACTTTTGGCTATCAAGGGTAAAACTGATTTTTGTAACAAGATTTTCTTTTAAAGTTTTATTTGAAATTAAATTTTTATTTTTCTCATCAAAATCTGCCAAATTCCAGATTTTTACCTCACCATCTTCACTAGCAGAAGCAAGAGTTTTACCATCGGGGCTAAAGGCAAGACTTGTAATACTAGTTTGATGTTCTTTGAGAACTGTTAATTCTTTACCATGTAAATCCCAAAGCCTAATAGTTTTATCGGCACTACCGGAGGCGATAATTTGGCCATGCGGGCTGAAGGCAATTGTTTGAACAGTAGCCTCATGTTTAATTAGGCGATTGCGTTCTTTAATTTGATATACAGCTTTTTGCAAAGCTTCTATGACTCTGGGTTGTGATTGATCGAGTTTTTGCTTGGTCTTGCCGACATTGATTTTTTCTAGGATTTCTCTGAATGGTTCAGGCGGATGAATCAGTGATAACGGTTCGGAAAAGAACAGTTTAATGTTGTTTTGTGTCTGTCGTTTTTTGCCTGCCTTAATTGCTAAGATGACTGATTGTAACTCTTGATGAGAATTAAACAGCGCCAAAGAATTTAAACTACTGGCATTGATTTCATTAAATTCTCCTTTGCGCCATAGGTCTAATGATTTGAATAACAAACTTGTAATAATTAAAGTAATTATTGTCCCGCCACTCATGAAAAGGATGGTGGTAATATCACGACGGCGACGATTAATTTTTTCTTGTTCTTGGCGTAAGTGAAATGCTGCACAAGTAGAGATATATTCTGATTCGAGTTGATTTAAAAAGCCTGATTGTTTTAAAAGTTCTTGGGATTCTTTTAATCTACCGCCGCGATGAATGAGATAATTTTCGTCTTTTTGTTGTTTTTCCCACTCAAAGGCTGCTTGGCGAATTGTTTCGCGCAGTTGCAAACTCACACGATTTTCATCTAACCAAGTAATTAACCTTGGCCAATGGCGAATTAAGGCTTCGTGGGCGACTTCGACTTCTTCTTGAAATGTGGCTGAATTAACACTAACTACTATCAGTCGCGCACCTTCACCAGCTAACCGCTTGAGGAGATTTTTGGTTAATATTTGCTTGTCTCCGGCGGGAATTAATTCTTCTAACCCAACGCGGCGGCGTGTATCTCTGCGCCTTTCACCTTGGACGGCGTTTTCGTCTAAGCGAGTTAACCGAATAAAGATATTTTTAACTTGTTCTTGTTCGTCGGCTGACAAACTATTGTAAACTTCATCGGCAGTTTGGGCGATCGCTTTCTGTACACCCCCAATGGCTTCATATTCCTCAACGCGCAGCCACCGTCCATGTCGCCGTTTCCATAACTCTAACAAGGCGTGTTGCAATAAGGGCATTGCCCCTGGTTCGCCTTGCACATCATCTAAAATGTTATTGCTCAACCCAGCTTCAAAACGTAACCCTACTTGTGCGGCTTGTAATTCCATTGCTTTTCGCAATTCCGCCGAGTCCATCGGCCCGATTAATTTTTGGTGAGACTCCATCAACTCTTTGAGTGGACGATAAGTTGCACATTCACCCCAAAAATCTGCCCGCATGGTGACAATTACAGGCTGTTGCTGAGTCAAACTCAATAATTTTTGAATAAACTCTTGGCGCTGAGTTTCGTCACTACACAGGGTGAATAGTTCTTCAAATTGGTCAACTACAATAATTGATGGTTGATTCTGCACCGCCGATAAACTAGCTTGTAGTTGTTCGCTGGGGTTATTGTTGGGGGTGAGATAAGCCAAGACTAAATCAGGCTGTTTTTCTTGCAAAGTGGGAATTAACCCCGCCAAGACAACGGATGATTTACCACTCCCCGATGCACCCAACACCGCCAAAAAGTTATGTTCACTTAGTTTTTGTTGTAGTTGGGTAATTAATTGTTCTCGCCCAAAAAAGAACTCGCGGTTTTGTTGGCGGAAAGGATACAAACCCAAAAACGGACAACGGCTATCGTAGGCTGGTAATTGCTTATTCAACGCCACCGCATTAAAACTCAAGTCCAAGACTTCCAGCGCCAAGTTATTGACTTCGACTAACGATTGTTCTCGTTCTTGTTTCGTTTGGGGACTTAAAGTGGTGATATCTGTGCCGAAAGTATCGGTTAATTTTTGGGATGGGTTGTGGAGTTTGGGGTATAGTGTAGGCGATCGCTCTAACAATAATTTTTCTAATTGTTTCAGACCAAACTCGATTTCTGCGGCTGTCAAATCTCTATCGAGTTGGTCACTAAATAACGGTCTACCACCCAACCGACTAAACAAAGCCGGCACTGTCACATCATACCTTTCAGCCAAGGAAGCCGCCGCCTCTTGTAGCGCCTTATCAACTTCCCCAGACTCATGCAGTTGCTTATAAAAATGTTCTGCTAAAGCTTGGGCGGTTTTAACCGAAACTTTTTCTGTCATAGCGACAACCGCCGGCATTCCCAAATCTCGCACCAAACGCTGTCCCAAACCACCTAATCCTGCCTCTGCATCTGGATGGGCGCTTTCACAAGTGCAGAGAAAGGTAAAATGGGGTAATCCCTTTGCGCCACGTAATAACCGCAGTCTATCTAACAAACGTGTTGCTGTGACTGGCTCAACTGTATTATCAGCCTTTGACCAATAAAGCACTGTCTCGCCATTGTCGAGTAATTTACCGTGGCTGACAAAATGTAATAATGTATACTGCTTTGTTCTATCTGTTAAATGAGTGCAGAGTTCATCTAAAGTTGGCAAACCCATTGCCCCATCAACAGTTGCTAACACATCACTGGGAATATCACCCAAAGCAGAACGCACACTTTTAACAGTACCTTCCACATCAAACAAATCTAATTGATACTTCTGGGAATCCGAGGGACTAGCAACTAAGATTAAAGCGCGTAAATCTCGCCGTCCAATTGGGGGGAAACGTCGGTCTGTGGTGGCGGGAATATACAAAGAAAAAGGCACTCGCTGATCAAGTGCTAACATTTGCCAACCTTCATCTAAAGGGGCGCACAACCTTTCCCAACGCAGAGTTCTGAGTTCTTTATCAACAGCCTCGATGAACAGCAAAACCCGCAAACAATCTTCACTCTCCCGAATTGCGGCGGTAAAAGCATCACGGATTTCATCTTGGAATAAGGCTTTACCCAAAAGTATGCCGTATTTTTGTGGTTGTCCTAGTAAACTAATTTGTTGTTGTAAATCTGTTTCCTTTAGCTGGAGATTACCTTCTGCACGCAATGGTAAAAGTGTTCCCGGCCGACTATATTCGACCACAATCGGCCAGCTATCTCCTGATTTGCGTTGGATGATAATCTCGAAGGTATTCATGGGTTGGGGAGTAGGGAGTGGGAAGTGGGGAGTAGGGAGTGGGGAGTAGGGAGTAGGGTTAGGTTTGAGAGAAAGTTGCACACGGCGTTAATCAGGAAAAGCTAGAGACACGGGATGTTTCACTAGTCCCTAGCCTCTAGCCTTTAGCCCCTAAGTTTTCATTACCGAATTAACCTAATTTCTTGAGAGTTTCCAGTAAACTCACCACAGTAGAAACTGTGACTTGAAGTTTTTGAGAGCGATCGCCTGCCGTTTGATCAACGGCTTTAATAAACTGCTCCAAGGCTTGGGATAAGTTTGCTTGGGCTTGTTGAATTGCAGGTGTATCAGATGATGTCTGCGGTGTGGCGGGTGCTGTGGGTAACTTGATCGATTCAATCACAGGGCGATCGCCTGTGGAATTGTTACCAACAACTAGCCTAACTGCGGGGTCGCCAATAATTGCGTAACTGCGAGCATCATTATTCGCTGTCCACATTCCTGACAACGTGATGGGATTAGCCATCGCCCCATATTTAATTTCTTCTAATTCTGTACTTAAATCAGAAGATAATTCTGCATAGCGTTCGTTGAAATATTCTACGGCTGATCCGACTGGATGTCCTTCTAGTAAGCGTTTTAAGGTACTTTGAAAAACTGCCAATTGCTTACCAGTTTTTTCCCACACAAAAGAACAACCCCAAGCCCGTTCGACGTGACCAATCACCGCCAAAGCCCCGCCATTGGGGTGACTTAGTAACCGTCGGGGTAAAGGTGCAATGAAAGATTTAGGTGCGATCGCTAATCTTTCATTCGAGTTTTTTTGATGAGCAAATTCATCTAATTTCGGAGTTCCCGCACCGTAACAAGCAAAGTGAAAAGCAATTAACCCTAACAACTTGGCATCACTACCAATATCATCAGCCGAAAAGTAAAAATCTTCGGGAATTGCTTCGCGCCATGTCAACGGGCCTGGCCAGTCTTGACACAATAACGCTCCTTGGTGGCGGAGTTGCTTTTCATGACCATTGGGAAAACCCATACCATGACTAGCAGTAAACAACAATGCTGGTGTTTCTTCCCCACCCAATAATTTGCCTAAGCGGGCTTTAGTTGCTTCTTCCGCCAGAATACTGTTAACTGTCCACTCGTTGTCTTTCTGCTCATTCAGCATCCAGTCAGCTAAAGGCCGAATCAAGTTCTCGGCGCTGAGTTGAGTGGCTTGATCTGCGGCGTTACGTACCCCAAAAAAGCTGGCGCGGCGGGGTAGTGCTAAATTAGTGGTTTCGGCTTGCACCACACTCCGCGCATACTGAGCATATTCCTCTGGGGTATCGAAGTAAATCCGACCCACCGCATACTGTACATCTAATTGATATTGAAAACGATAGGGAATCGTTTCTGGATCACCCACAATCAACAGGTAGTATGGCATTTTATCTGGGTCGGCTGGGCCTGGCCCAACACCATGACGCGATAAAAATTGATTCTTCGATTCCCCAGGACGATAACCTTTCGGGCCTATGTATTCTTTATAATAATGCTCGTTTTTTGCTGTTGCTTGTCTTTGGCGATGCTCTAATAATTCTTTCAGAGCTTCTTTAATCGCTGGGTCAGCATTAAAAGCAAAAATCACACCCCAACCTGTTTCCGCCAAGTTTTTCGGGTCTATCCCTTCCATCGGCGCAAAATGCGGGTCTAGACCTTTTACTTTCTGGTCTTTTTGCTGAAGTTCAATGAGTTCTTCAGGGTCAAAACTTTCACCCTGAGCAATTTTTGCCAACTGTTCTGGTGTTAATGGTGGCAATAAATAGCTACCAGAAGCAGCATCAATACCGTTGAAATATAGTTCTTCGGTTAGTGGTTCTACGACCATATTCAGTACACCCTGTATTTTAATTTTAATTGTTGAATTAACTACCAAAAGCCGCAGCCCAAACAGCATGAGCTACTTCCGGCTTATCAATGCTGTTGTGAGCATCGTCATCTTTTTTGCCATTTAAATTACGGATAAATTCGCTACTTTCTAAGTTGTAAACTTTACCCGCTTGGAAATTGTAGGGCTTGTCACAGGGGTACATTTTGAGGCTGATACTTTCGTTAATCCCCTGAATACCAAATGTGCCAATACTGCCATATTCAGGAAATTCCGACTCAGTACCGGCAAAGTTAATATCTTGACCTTGGAGCCTACCAAGTACACTGGCCGCAGGATACAGTTTAGTAACAGAACTGTCGTGAATAGACCGAGTAGTAACAATTGGGCCTGTAACTTTGCGTTTATTGATAATAGAAGAAAAACAACCAGGTAAATTTTTGCGGCGGGGAATATCAGGACAGTAAGACCAAAGTGATAAAGCACCTTGAATCAATACTAAAGAATCAACTGGGCGGACTAACTGACTATTGTCTTTTCCAGCCACAATTGAAGAAACCATAATACATCCAAAACTATGTCCTACCAAATGAAATCGGACTGTTTTAGCGGCAGCTTTTTGCAGTTGAGTTAATAACTTAAAGCCACTGTTACTACCAATTTCCCGCGCCCGTTCTTTCATCTTCCAATAGGAGAGATAACCTAAAACGTCCAAAAATGGATTAGTTTTAGCTTGGAAAAAATCACCAATTCCAAAACTGATTTCTTGGGTTTCTGGTTCATCTGCTATCAGAGATTGATAAATATTTGCTGGGTTTAAGTTGAAAGATGCGTTATCTTCTTCTTCACCGTTTAAAGCAGCTTCCTTGATTAACACCTCATAAGCTTGGTTCACTTCCGGTGGTAAGCTTTCTGGCGGGTTGGCATATTCTATGGAAGCTGCAAAAATTGTTCTGAGTGCATCACGGGCTGCTTCTGTATCAGCTACATCTTGGGCATATTCTTCAATTAAATTATTTAACTCTGATCCTGATGTGTCGTAGGATGTGGGTTGAGCGTATAAGTCTTCATTCCCCCAAGGTTGACTCGGCCAATGTAACCCAATTAATAAGGGGCGAAATTCTTGGTTTTGTGACTGGCGTAATTCTTTGATTTTTTGGATATCAGTAGAGTTACGCCCCATAGCTGTTATCCATTTGGTGTACTGTTCTTTAGCGGCTGGAATGTCACCCCTCCATCCGTGGCTAATCAAAAATACGTCTGTTATGGGTTCAGTTGCTAGTATATCTACTAACTTTTGACTCATGAAACCAGTGTCTTCTAAACGTTCATTGCCGTTAGCATCAAAAGCAATGAGATAGTAGTCTAACGATAAGTTAACATTAGTAATGTTTACAGTTTCAAGTGGCATGGAACAATTTTAGTGTGGGTGTAATTTTGATATACTGCACCAAGAAATTTAGCAAGCGATCGCTCACCATTGATACAGCTTCATAAGTGGTAGATGCACCGCATAGGTAGCATTGCAATACTCATCGAATTTTTAAATTCGTCATCACATATACTTAGTTATGCCTACACACTTAAATACACCTTAACCGTAAAAAAACGGTGAACCCTCAGTGATAATACGTGGTTTTTCCCGAAAGTTTTTGCAAAAAATTATTATCTTTAGTTACGATTTATACAATAAATTATTCCGTCAGAGTAAAATCAAAGTCACAGCACTTACGCAGTGATAGAGATGGAATTCGCGGCTATAAACTTTATATAGATGATTAAGCGGGGCTTGAGAAAAGTTGGTGATACTAATACCAATTTGCAATTCGCAATGACGCGATGCTCGTTCCTCGCTAACGCAATTAAAAAATCTAGCTCCAGTAAGACTTTCCTGATTTATATCTGTCGCATTCTTCTTTCAAATTGGTATAAGTTGCTTTCAGAAACAGTATCCCTACTCCCTACTCCCTACCTACTCCCTACTCCCTACTCCCTACTCCCTACTCCTACTCCCTACTCCTACTCCCTACTCCCTACTCCCTACTCCCACCCCAGGTTATGAAACTTGGTATGAGGTGAGGTAAATCACCAAGGCGGCGTAACATCACCTTTTTTTAATTTCTAGGTTGTGAGCAACAAGGGATGTAGTAATCATTGTGGTCTTAAGTCGTTAGATAGTTCTACGATACCCCTAGAGCCATCAATTCTGACCCGTTGACCATCTTGCAACAACCAAGTTGCGCCTTTAACATCCATCACCGCCGGGATACCATATTCACGGGCGACAATTGCGCCATGAGATAATCTACCGCCAACTTCCGCAATCAGTCCACCAGCCCGGACTAACAAAGGAGCCCAACCAGAATCGGTGTAAGGGACAACTAAAATGGTATCGCGGTCAATTTGAGGCAAATCTTGTAAGTTTCGCACTACTTTGACTCGACCTTCGGCTTGTCCGTGGCTGGCGGGAATACCTTGTAATATTTGGTCAGAGTAGATAGGAGAAGGTGCTAGGGGATGGGGTGGTGTATGTCCGTAAATCAAAATCGGGACTTGGGGAATTTTGCTATCTTCGAGAAATTGCGATCGCCGATATTCGATAATTTCTGGTAAGCGTTCTCGCAATGAGGTATCAGCTTCGGCAATTAGCTGTCTAATTTCTGCCATTTCTAGGAAAAAGATATCGCCCACCTCTTTGAGTAACCCAGATTTTAACCAAGTTTTTTCAATGGCGACAAATCGCCAGCGCAATTCTGCCAACAGGCGGGAATAAATCTCTGTCACCCTGCCTTTAATATCCACCCGTTCTTGGACAAAGCCACGCTTACGTTTACCCGATAAAGCCCGGTTAATTGGGTCAATATCGCCTGTTTCTGGTTGATTACCTTGAATTAGTTGCACAAATAACTGCTGCACTGGGCGGGGGTCTTCTTTCCAGGTGGGAACAGCAATGTTAGTCCCGATATCACTTAAATAACCGTAATCTTCCAGTAGTTCGTTAAATTCGTAAAGAACTTTTTGACCTTCTGGTGTTTGTTCTAACTGTTCAAATACTTGGTCTGGTTCAAATTCTGTTAATATTCTTCTCGCATCGGCGGCTAAAGCACTGAGCGATCGCAAAGCAGCAACTTCTGGTGTCACACTATTATCAATCTGTCCATCTTTTACCCGAAAGATGCCTTGTCTAATAGCGGCACTCAAAGGCGCTAAAATGCTGTAATAAGTGCCACGCCGCAGTAATTCTAAGTTAAAATCAATTCTCTCTAAGATTTGCGCTGGCTCCATCTCTTCAATTGATTCATGGGCTAATTGCGATAACCCAGGAATAAATAACTGGCGGTAGTCGTGCTTAAAGTCTTTGTCTAAATTCAATTCCTGTTTCAACAACTGCATTAATCCTGGGAGATTCTGCATTGTGGACTGCAAAGGCGGCTTACTCATTTTTGCGCCTCTGGTGAGAAATTCCAAACTTTCCGGCGGTAAACCCATCCGCAGAAAAATATCTCCTAAGAGGGAGGCATTAAAATAAGCCCTAGAGTAGTGCAGGGTGGCAGTTTCCGTAAAATCTAACCCAGAAGCGCGATCGCCTAACACAATTGTGAAAATATCTCCCCACACGCCACAAGTTAACGGGCGATTAATTGACCAAGTTAAAGGATGAATCACTCCCGGAATCACTTCGGCGGCGATTTTCCTTGTCCAGATTGGTAATAAGGTAGTAATTGGTCTGGCTTGTAACACCCACAAAGTTTGACCGTCATAACACCACTCAATATCTTGGGGTATGCCGTGGTAACGTTTTTCAATGCGGTGGGCGAGGTAAGCCACTTGTTTGAGGATGGCTTGGGGGACTTGTCCTGTCCCTTCGATATGAATTGAAGAAATATTATCTGTCTCGACAACAAAGGCGCGATATTGTTCGGGCGTGACTTGTCCAGAGACGACTTGAATTGGGCTACCGGGTAAGGCTTCAATTAAAATCGCATCACCTTGCTGGGTGATGGGATCACGGGTAAAGGCCACTCCCGAATAGACGCTTTGGACTTGCTGCTGCACCAACACAGTCATTGCTGTTTCTGGTAAACCGCGATCAATCCGGTATTGTACCGCACTGGGATGATTGTAAGAATCTCGCACTTGGGCGATCGCAGTTTGCAATTGTTCTTTACTGGTGACACTTACCACCGTTTCATACTGTCCGGCGGCGGAAGCTTGTTCGGAATCTTCCCCAACGGCTGAGGAACGGACAATTAACGGTGATAAATCGGAAGGTTTGAGGATGGCGATTAATTTTTCGGGATCTGCACCGGGGACAATTACCCAGCCCTTGGGGACAGGATAACCCCAACGCTTAATTTGAGAGAGGGTAGCGGCTTTTTGTCCGACTATTGCCCCATCTAGTTCATTATCTAAAGTCAAAATTGGGCGATCGCTTTGCAAGGTTGCTAAGGTTGCTTGAGTATTGGTCTGGGCTGATTCTACTGGTAAATCTAAGTCATCCGGCATTTGCCGATAAATCCACCCCAGCAACACAGCTAAAGCGATCGCAGCCAGAATTCTGAACAAATCATCAGAATGCAAAACGATTACCAGTAAAGGAAACAGCATTAATACTCCGTACTTTACTGGTTTTTTGGCACGAAATACTAAAAATGTAGTGATTGCTAAAAAACTAACAAATACTGTCACCAATGGATCATGAATTAAAAATCCCCAAGCAGCATTTGTTGTTCCCGCCCCTTTACCTAACCAAAATCTCCCTAAAACTAAAGCAATTATGGCGATAATTTCCCAAGGTGAACCATCTGGGAAAAAAATCCGAGTCAGAAAAACGGCGGCGATTCCCTTTAAGGCTTCTGAGACTACCGCCAAAAGCCCTACCCATGTGCCGCCATGATAAAAAGCGGCTGAGACGCTGATGTTTTTTGTGCCTATCTGTGATAATTGCCTACCCGTCAACCCGTTGGTGATCCAGGCGATTAGCGGTATGCCGCCTAATAGGGGGCAGGCAATTAAAATAACTAAGGCACCCCAAAGTTCAAGCATTGTTGATGTTTGATTTTAGATTTATATTGCATCTAAAATCTCAAATCGCAAAATCTAAAATTTTTTGGAAGTTTTTTCCCGATTTTCCAGACACTTTATTAATATGTCTCAAATGGACACTGGGCAGAGGCAGCAATCTAGGTTTTGCTAAAATTCTGCCCATATCCAAATGAACACTAATTTTTCAGAACTGGTTACTTAATTTAAGGCATAAGCAGCTTGCAGCGCCCAAATAATTAGGCCAGCAATCGAACCCAATAGCAAAACTGTAGAAATAGTCACTACTTTGGGGGAGTCTGCACCCTCAAATTTCATAATTCCTCTATTTAAGTCGGACATCGCTTTTAATCCTCCTTCGTTAGAGTCCTAATTTGTCCGTTTTGATTGTAGTACTTATATTCCCAAACAAGTTAATCTTTTACTTTTATTTTGTTTAAGTTTTGCCGCAGCTACATCACTAAATTTACTTATTTCTTTGGTGTGATCGCTTGTTCGCTAAGATACCTAAGAATTTAAGTCATTACTAAGTATTTTTAATTACTTTAATTTCTGTATATAACTACTTTGTATTTACAACTTATTTAATACTTGAATTTTAAATATTCAGTGTTTATCCAGTGAGGTGCAAGATATCAGCTATGTTAGGCTTTTGCAGTTAATTTAACGGAGTTTAAGAAATGAAAATATTTGTAGGTTTAACTGCAACGCTATTGTTTTCACCTCTTGCAGCTTTTGCACAAAATATTCCAGCAGGAGGAAAAGATTATATCCAACAAAGATATGACAACTTAAATCAAGGCGGAGCAGTAGACCTTGAAGGCTGTGTAAATCATTTATCATCCCCTAGCGATGTCGAAAGTGCTTTTGTTAAAACCATGTGGGTGACTTTTGATCCTAGCCTTAATGGTAGAACTCAATGGCTGGAATCTGGATGTACAAAAGCATGGACAGCAACAGATATTTCAACAATTAACGCAGGTGATCAAGGTGGCAGCTTAGGTAGTTTCTATCAAGGACATTATTTCGCTTACAAAACTGATGTAAATATCGGCACTCAAGCAAATCCTAATATTGAATCCAGGTACCATGAAGGTAGAGTAGCAGTGAGTGCTGGTATACCTTCAGGTACTTTTAGATACAAAATAGAACGTGACACAAGCACTCAGAACAAATGGTGTAATTACTTAAATAATAGTGCAAATTACTGTATTACTTTAGCTGGTATTGGTACTGGAACAGTAACTAATTACCTGAATTACAATTTTGCTAGGTATGTTACGGTAGGTATAGAATCAGGCAACCTACAGCATTCTTTTATAAACAATACTAAGGCTTCTAATATATGGTTTAGAAATAGTAGTGGAACGTGGGGAAGAATACCTTCTATGTCAAAAGCCGATAACATGTATACCACTAGACCTTGGTCATCTATTTACGCACCTACTGTTACTAATTCAAGTGGACAGGTAGTAACACCTGATACTATTACTTTCAAAAACCAATAATCTGTTAGCTTTTTGTAACATTAAATCAACTTAGAAGTAAGTGACGTAACATGCGTAAAATTCTAGTAGTTTCAATCACAGCAGCAACCTTACTATCGTTAATTGGTATTTCTGGTGCCAATGCCGATAAAAAAGAAGAAATAGACATTAACAGAGTGGTGGAACAGGAACCAGTAGGAGAAATAAAACCTAACTACTCCTACCCTGATAATTCCAATAAGGATAAAAAAGAGTTTGATAAAGTCAAACAATTATTAGAGCAAATGAAAGTTAAGGACGGTTTGAAGTTAAAATCAATCAAACTTGTGTCCTACAGCGATTACATTAATTTAATCAGCACTTCTAATTCTGGCAAAATTGAAAATTATCAAGTGCATCCAAATAGACAGATGTTTTTAGTGGAAATACATGCACCTAATGGCTACAAACTTCCCAAGAGAAGAGAATCCAAAATTTACGATATCACTAAAGACAATCCACCAATTGAATTCAAAAAAGCAAGAATTTACCAATTATTCGATGCTGAAACTGGTGATTTATGGAGTACTGATATCATAGGAGTGCAAAACCTAGAAGAAAATTAAATAATTTAGTATATCCTTATACACGTAAAGGTGGTGTTATAACATCACCTTTTGTTTTATTGGTTTACTTAATTTATAGGTGAGGATTTAGCAGTGAAAGTAGTCATATTCATGATTTTGGTAGTGATAGTGCTACTGGTAATTATTGAGATTGGGTTGCGATCGCTTTTTGGTTTTGGTAATCCCTTAATTTACATTGGCGACCCCCAGATAGGTTACTTGTTAGCACCAAATCAAAGCACGCGCCGCTTTGGAAATCGTATTGAAATTAATGAATTTTCGATGCGTAGCAGTCCTATCGCCAAAATCCCTGCACTGCAAACTTTGCGTGTCCTATTGTTAGGAGATTCCATCGCTAATGGTGGCTGGTGGACTGATCAAAAAAACACCATCTCCAGCTTAATCATGAATTCCCTCAAATCAGAGATTGCTGACAAATATCAACAGGTAGAAGTTTTGAATGCTTCGGCTAACTCTTGGGGGCCAAGAAACGAATTAGCTTATTTGCAGCGATTTGGCAATTTTTCAGCCCAGGTAATAATTTTATTAATTAATACTGATGATTTGTTTGCCCATTCTCCCACGGCTTTACCAGTAGGACGCGATCGCAACTATCCAGCGACGAAACCGCCTTTAGGATTAGTAGAAGTATGGCAACGTTATGCAACTAAACAACAGCCAATTCCCGAATTGCAAGCACTCCAATCCGAACCAGGCGATCGCGTCGGTGTAAATTTAGAAGCAATCAAACAAATTCAACTTATCACTAGTCAACACCACAGCAAATTTCTCTTAGCCATGACTCCCTTACGGCGAGAACTTGGTAAACCCGGCCCCTTGGATTATGAAATCACTGCACGTAAAAGATTGAGTGAGTTTACCCAAACCCAGCAAATTCCCTATATAGATTTTCTGCCACTATTTAATCAAACAGACAACCCACAAGCTTTATATCATGACACCATTCACATGAACTTACAGGGTAATCAATTTGTGAGTGGAGTGATTGAGCGATCGCTTTTAGAAGTTTTGGGACAAGCAAGTCAATTAGGACTTACACAGTGAGACAAAAAATCAAGGGTGTAGGTGTTCAAAACCCTTACACCCCTACAACCTTACAACCGTCTCCACCAAATATAAAAAGCGCCAGTTAAAGCGGAATCAAACTGGCGCGATCGTGTTATCGGTTTGTTAGCGTGTTATAAACAAAGTGAATTAAACAGAAAACAAAGCTTGATTTCTTAAGAAATGACTTGCTTTCCGTTATCAGTTTACCTAAAACAAATTACCTTAGAAAAACTACGGTTTTTCTAACATTTTCCTTTAGGTACAAATTATTGCTAGGATAGCATAAGCATCAGAAAGACTGAGAATCTCTCTTAGTATTTCTTAATGTATTGTCTAGATAGTAATTTAATTTACTAAATAGATTTATATAGCAACACCAATTGTTTGACAAACATCTCTCTCCCTTGTCCACCTTGTCTCTTTAGCACTTTTAGTTCATCTCGATAAATAAGATAAATCGATGGGGCTTCCTTCCTGACTTGAAAGAGGGTGTAGGAGAAGGATATCTTTCATCTATGACTGTGAAATTTTTTCATCGGAACCGCCTCCTAAAAAAATAACCTCCGGGGTCAATTAACCACTGGAGGAGATGAGCAAAGACATTTTGTGGACTAGTCTAGATATAAATTTAGCTCCATTAATTAATCAATGCACTCCATCTTAAGAACAATTAAAGGTTAAGTTGATCAGTGATTTTGATAACAATTTGATTAACAGCTTACTTGACTGTTTTTGTCAGGAAGTACAAGATAAATATCAAATATTCATAAATATGGCTGTAGTTGTTTTTACGATTGGTTATAAATAATTATAAACCCAATCATTCTAAATATATATTTGCCAAAACCTTTGGGCAGATTTCCCTGATAAATCAGAGGTTTGGCATTTTTGATATATGTGGATATCAATATACAAAGCTGGGGGTGATTGTGGGATTTAGCCATTCAGTTGTACAATAATTTATAGATGCGATCGCTCTTCACTATTCACCTTACAGCAAACTGCCTTTGAGCAATTGTTAGCATCCTGTGGTAAGTTGAGATGCAGAGGGAATAGATAAAGAGCCTTATATTTATAGACAAAGGGAATATCTCGTAAAACTCGCTCTAATAAGAGTTAACAACTCTAGAGAGTTTACCTTTGGAATCTGCAAAATTAACACAATTTCTGTGTATCAAGCTCATCCAACTAAGTATTAATTCATTAGTCATTTTGCTGCTTAAACTCATCAATATTCATGACTAATGACATCACACAAACTCTGCAAGCCAATGTGCGACTTAGATAGATAACAGCTTCAGCACAAATAATGCCACATCCTTTGTTGCTAGGTAAATTAACTAGCACAAATCCTATCTTGCTAATTTCTCAACAATCTTCACAAATTTAAAATTTCCGAGGAGTCAATGACTTTCACTAATTTTACCAAAGCCAACAACGTATATAAACACCTGGAACCGGAATCGCCCTCATCACCAAAGATGGTCTTGAAAAATCCTGCCAAAAGTGAACATTATCACAATCGAGAACCGAGAACCAGCGCCTCAACAATTAACGGATTAAACCGTGGGCGAGTTGCTATTTTTATCGATGGTGTTAATCTATTTCACGCAGCTTTGCAACTAGGAATTGAAATTGACTATCTCAAATTACTTTGTCGTTTAACTTCTGGTTCGCGGCTATTACGTGCTTTCTTTTACACAATAGTGGATGTTAATCGCCCTACTCCCGC
Organism: Aulosira sp. FACHB-615; assembly: GCF_014698045.1. Lineage (GTDB taxonomy): Bacteria > Cyanobacteriota > Cyanobacteriia > Cyanobacteriales > Nostocaceae > Nostoc_B. The sequence goes on along the minus strand of NZ_JACJSE010000003.1, from coordinate 237,169 downwards.
ACGTCCACGAGCGAATGACAAACAACAAGGCTTTTTATTTTGGATGCGGCGAAATGGTTATCGAGTAGTTACTAAAGAAGCACAACCGACAGACAATTCTAAAAAACCTAATTTGAATGTAGAAATTGCTGTCGATATGATCACTTTAGCACCCTATTACGATACAGCCATATTAGTCAGTGGCGATGGCGCGTTAGCTTATGCAGTGGAAGCAGTGACTAGCAAAGGTGGTCGAGTAGAAGTTGTGAGTTTGCGCCCCATGACTAGTGATAGCTTGATTGATGTGGCTGACTACTTCCTTGACCTGGATAGCATTAAACAGGAAATTCAAAAAGACTCCCATTTAGGTTACAACTATCGATCGCTTTCTAATTCTCACCTGTAAAATCCATTACTCATCACCCATCGCAACTTTTTAGAGTACAATGCAAGCCAGGAAATAACTCTGCGTATTCCGTTGAATTTTGAACAGCGATGGATATTTTAATTGTTGAGGATGAAGCTGAAATTGCTCAGTTAATCCAACTGGCTTTAGAAAAAGAAGGATTTTCTTGTCGTGTTAGCCGCGATGGTGTAAACGCCTTGCGGATGTTTCAGGAACAACCACCGGATTTAATTATTCTCGACTTAATGATTCCTGGGTTGGATGGCTTGGAAGTTTGCGCCAGAATTCGCCAAAAACCTGGAAGCAAAGACCCTTATATTTTGATGTTGACCGCCAAAGGCGAAGAAATCGATCGCGTCATCGGCTTATCTACTGGTGCTGATGACTACATGGTTAAACCCTTCAGCCCCAGAGAATTAGTCGCCAGAGTCCGAGCGTTATTGCGGCGGAGTCTGCGTCAAGGCGGACAACATCAAGTTACACGAACACAAAATTTTATTGTAGATATTGAACAACGCACCGCTTCTCGCCAGTTAAATTCTCAAGAAGCAGAAACTTTAGACTTAACCAACCTAGAATTTAATTTATTAAGCACCTTTGTCAGTAATCCTGGGCGAGTTTGGAACCGCACCCAACTAATTGATAAACTTTGGGGTGATGATTTTTTTGGTGACGAGCGAGTTGTTGACACCCATGTAGCAAGGTTGCGGAAAAAAATTGAGCCAGATCCTGCTAACCCCTCGTTTATTAAAACTGTTGTTGGGGTAGGTTATAAATTTGAAGACTCTCCTGTAATGTGAGCGTGATGAAAAAACTTCGACTGCTCCCTTCAACGCTCCCTTCGACTTCGCTCAGGGAGCGTTGAAGGGAGCGTTTGCATTGTTTGGTAGAGAGAAGATTCCTTGAACTTTGCGCCAAAACTGTTCCCTGAGCGAAGTCGAAGGGAACAATCTGGGTAACGACAGAGCAGCGTAAGTCAACATCATGGGTGACACGCCCTGAGCGTTTGCGTTGTTTGGTTGAGAGAGCATTCCTTGAACTTTGCGCCAAAACTGTTCCCTGAGCGAAGTCGAAGGGAACAATCTGGATAACAACAGAGCAGCGCAAGTCAACATCATGGGTGACACGCCCTGAGCGTTTGCGTTGTTTGGTTGAGAGAGCATTCCTTGAACTTTGCACCAAAACTGTTCCCTGAGCGAAGTCGAAGGGAACAATCTGGGTAACGACAGAGCAGCGTAAGTCAACATCATGGGTGACACGCCCTGAGCGTTTGCGTTGTTTGGTTGAGAGAGCATTCCTTGAACTTTGCGCCAAAACTGTTCCCTGAGCGAAGTCGAAGGGAACAATCTGGATAACAACAGAGCAGCGCAAGTCAATTATTATGGCTTACATGTACATTCTTGAGTGTGTTGATGGTAGTTATTATACGGGTAGTACAAAGAATCTTGAGCGGCGGTTGTGGCAACATCAGCAAGGTGAAGGTGCAAATTACACGGCAAAACGCTTGCCTGTGAAGTTGGTTTTCTGCGAGTATTATCAGTCTGTGGTGGATGCTTTTGAGCGTGAAAAGCAAGTGCAAGGTTGGAGTCGGAAGAAGAAGCAAGCTCTGATTTTAGGGGATACAAATTTGTTGCATAAGTTAGCTGAATGTCAAAATGAAACTCATTACAGCAGGTTGGCTGGTTTTGACGGTTTGATATGATTAATGCTCTTATATAAGGATGCTCCCTTCGACTTCGCTCAGGGAGCGTCGAAGGGATGGTTTTGGTGTTTTGCGTACTTTGTTGCAGCTTACGCTTTCACTTTATATAGCAATCCTATCTGAGTTGTGAAAAATATTCTTTTTAACGTAGACGCGAAGCGGCTTCCCGAAGGGTAGGACACAAAGAAGGAGAATAAAGAGAAGAAAGAAAATTTCACAAATGATTTAGGATTGCTATAGTCATTCATAATTACAAATTGAGATAAAGCTATTTTTACTTTTTAAAATGAGTTGGCGTTGGACAAAATCCTTGCCTTTGGCATCACGTTTATTTGTTTCCCACTTGGTAGTGATGATTGTGGGGGTAGTCAGCTTTGTGATTATCAGCAAAGTTTCGTCACCACGTTTTTTTGTGCTGCACTTGGAGCGACTACAAAGCCAGGGATTAGATTTAATTAATGTTCGGACTGAACTAGTAGAAGGCTTTGAAACAGCTTGGCGACGCAGCACAATTTGGTCGGTGATTGTTGGGACAACGGCGGCGGGAGGATTGAGTTATTGGGTTTCCAAAAGAATCATGCAGCGTTTAAGTGAAATGGAGCAAATTACCCAAAAATTTGCCGTTGGTGAGTTAGATGCTCGATTACCCCTGTCTGATATTCCTGAACTAAATCGCTTGGGTACTAGTTTTAACCGTATGGCTGCAAGTTTAGAGGGTGTAGAAGCACGACGGCGAGAACTGATTGGTGATATGACTCATGAATTGCGGACACCACTAACAGTTGTGCGTGGTTATTTAGAAGAATTAGCAGATGGAGAAATAGAACCATCGCCGGAAATTTATCGACGTTTAGCGAAAGAAACTAGACGCTTAGAAAGATTAGTCAATGATTTGCAAGAACTTTCTAAAGCAGAAGCCGGTTATTTACCAATTAAAATACAGGCAATAAATCTGCGCCCGTTGTTGGAGTCTTTAGTAGAAAGATTTAGCGAACAATTGTTAGAAGATGGGCCTGTGCTGCATTTGGATTTTCCCGCACAATTCCCAATGGTATTGGCGGATGTCGATCGCACTGAACAGGTGTTAGTCAACTTACTCGGTAATGCCATCCGCTACACTACCAAAGGTAAAATTACTCTGCAAGCTTGGCCAGAAGCCTCGAAACTTTGGATTGCTGTGATTGATACAGGTATTGGCATTTCCCCTGAAGATTTACCCCATGTCTTTGAACGCTTTTGGCGGGCTGATCAATCACGCGATCGCCATTCGGGAGGAACTGGGATTGGTTTAACTATTTCTCGGCATTTAGTTGAATTACAAGGCGGACAAATTCAGGTAGAAAGCGAATTAGGAATTGGCAGTACATTTCGTTTTTGTCTACCTTTGGCTTAATGGCTGTTACAAAGCTTTCAAATAACTCGCTTTATACTCAGCACTCACACTTCGGCTGCGCTCAGTACAAGTCCGCTCAGTGTACAGCACTCAGTACTTTATTTGTACAAAGAATTGACACAAGGTAGTCGCATGACTGTCATACTCAATTGATAGCTTGAAGATATGCAAAATAAAGTTTTAATTCATTTTTGATATGACTACTCTTGTTCTGGCTTCTTGCTTAGTGAGTTTGCTAACTGTTTCTGGATGGGCTGCGATCGCCTATTTATTTCCACCAAATCATTCCCAAGATCCATAATGGGAATAATCAACTACCATCCTCTTCCCAATTTTCGCTACCTAACAAGTCAATAATTCTATCTCTGAGCAGAAATTCGTTTTTTTCTAGCTCAAGTTCAAACATACACCATTCACGTTCAGGGATATACTTACACAATGCGTAAATTGGTCGCTGACGGCTAATAAGTCCCTTTTGAACTAATTGACGTGCTTCTTCTTTAATCAGTTCAATGTCGTATTTAACAGCAGTATCCATAATTAGTTCCTTTGTTTATAATCAATGAATTAAATGCCAAGACAAACAATACTTGGTCTTTATCTTAAAGGTATCAAAAAAAGTTGAGAAAATTGTGAGGAAATACATCAATCAAGCTAACTAAAGCTATGTAATTGATGAGATTAGTTGAAATTCGTAAACATATATAATTAATTTTGATTTTCATCAATTCACAGGTAAATATATTCTGAATATCCACACTTTGCCCAGAATGACATATTTACATAAGCTTGTGATCAGCCTCTAGGTAGAGCAGATTCAGAAAATTTTACGTAGATTGATTAAATTGATACAATGATGAGCTATTCTTCTTGCTCTAAGGCGAACTTTGCTTGTAGAAGATGTTGTTGAGCTTCTTCACTAACGGTAGGGTATTTTAACTTGAGTGACTCTAATTTAGAACAGATAATATCAGCAACTACCATCCGCATAAACCATTTGCGATCGGCAGGAATAATATACCAAGGCGCATGTGTAGTACTGGTGTGATGGAAAACCTCTTCATAAGCGGCCATATAATCTGACCAAAATGCCCTTTCTCGGACATCATTAACTGAGAATTTCCAATTTTTTTCAGGAGCATCAATTCTTGCTAAAAATCTTTTTTTCTGTTCTGCTTTCGAGACATTCAGAAAAAATTTGAGAATCACAATTCCATTATCTACTAAATATTTTTCAAAATTATTGATTTCGGAAAAACGCTGTTGCCAGATTTTATTACCTTTTGGCAAGTGAGGAAGTTGCTGCTTTTGCAAGATTTCTGGATGAACGCGCACTACTAATACTTCTTCATAATAAGAACGATTAAAAATGCCTATTCTACCTCTTTCTGGCAAAGCTTTCATTGAGCGCCATAGGTAATCATGGTCTAATTCTTCACTGCTGGGAGATTTAAAACTAAAAACTTGACAACCTTGGGGATTAATCCCAGACATGACGTGTTTAATTGTGCTGTCTTTACCAGCAGCATCCATCGCCTGAAAGATAATTAGCAAGGCATAGCTGTTTTGGGCATACAGAGTATCTTGAAACTTAGCTAATCGTTCAATATCTGAGCGTAATTTAAGTGTTGCATCATTGCGGTCATGGTAATTAGCAGTATACCCAGGGTCATAATCTTTTTGCAGAGAAACCTTAGTACCTGGCGGCACAATAAAAGCATCATGATTCATGTTAAATAAAGTATGAAGTGTAAAGTCTGAAGGTGCGATCGCCTATATAGAAGTTGCATTCTATAAATTTTGTAGAGACGTTGTACACAACGTCTCTACAACAACCGATAAATTGCATCTTCATTTTTAGCTTTAATTTATACCAACCTATTTAAAATTTTTTGGCTTTTTGAGCTTGACAGTTGGTCGCATTGTTTCTCGACCAATCATAAACATTCCCGCTATCCCGAAGCAGACAAACCAAACATATTGATACCAGTATTTGTGAATCTGTCCTACTGTACTGAGTTCAGGATGCAGGGTATTTAAGTATAGCAGCAACACTAAAATCATCAATGCGCCAAAACCCACAAAGCATAAACCCACACGTAGCCGCACGGGTTGTAATTCCCAGTCAGTAATTTTTTCTAGGTCAATTTCTGCCAATTCTTGCAAAGATGTTTCCGCAACAGTTGAGGCTTCTTGCATTCTGTTACTCAACTTTGGGGGTAGAATCGGCACTAACTTTGCTACAGCAGGGCGACGTAGTAAAGCCTCGGTATCTCGTAACAATTCTAGCGGTTTACGTGCCGTTACTGATTGAGCAAATTCTGTGTTGCTTGGAGCAGTTGTGGTGGTAGCTTTGCCTTCAAAATCCATAGCAGGCTATAGAAGTAAGAGGATACAAATAGCCTAGCGAATCAGTTGGAGTCACGCAAATATCTTTGAATTTCTCACGTATGGGTAGCGGGTGTGGGGAGTGTGGGGAGTGTGGGGGGAAAGATTTCTTCACCATCCTCCCACACTTCCCACCCCTCCCACACCTCTGGATTTCTCTCTTGTGAGAAATCCAGGTTTAGTATCTGTGTCTTGATGGTTCAATTTCGCCATCAAGACAGATATACAAAATCTACGATGCTGAAGATTGTAATTGTTCTAATCTCGCCAGCACTTCTTGACTGTGAACGGATGGGTTAACTTTGACAAAAGTCTCGCGCAAGATACCTTCTGGGTCAATAATAAAACTGTGGCGCATCGAGACAAAGCCAATCCAAGAACCATAAGCTTTGCTCACTGCACCAGTGGTATCAGCTAATAAGGGAAATTTTAATCCCTCAGAATCGCAAAATTCAGCATGAGAATCGACATCATCAGCACTCACGCCAATTATTTGCGTATTTTTGGCTAAATATTTGGGTAAGTCTTGCTGAAAGCGTCGTGCTTCGATAGTGCAACCAGAGGTAAAGTCTTTGGGATAAAAGTACAGTACTACCCACTGACCACGCAAGTCAGCTAGAGAGATTTTGCCGTCGCCTGTATTTGTCGGCAATGTAAACTCTGGTGCAGGTTGATTTACTGCTGGTAGTTTACCACCCAGGGCGTTAGCCGCAGGTGAAAAGTTGAACCAACTAATGAAGGCAAAGCAGCTGACAAATAATATACTCAAAAAATTGCGCCGTGAAATCATGGTGTAGACCAGAATTACAACTTTACATAAGTTTACAATTCTTGGTCACTATTATCACTTGATTCGGATTCACCAGGGGTATCTGTACTTTCGATGTATTGGCTATCGAGAAGAAAAGCACCTCTATTAAAGCGGATACCCCAATAACCTCCAGGACGGCGGTCAAGGACTATACCTTCTTCACCAAGAGTTATCACGTCTGGGGGACGTAACATTGGCATCGGGTCGGCGGTTTTGACGTAGGGTGGTAGCGCCACGACTTTGACTTTGCTACCAATAGCGAATTCTTTGGTCATATAAAAAAAGCTAGAAGTTTGAATTAACTCCTAACTTTATCCTAAAGGGGTTGCCAATTTTGTTATTAGTTGGGAAGGAAATTAGGGAATGCGAAAGGAGATGGAACTTCTCCCCTCTCGCCATCTTCTGCAAGGAAGCTTGAGTAAGTAAAAAGTCAAAAATCAAAAGTTAAAAGTTTATTTGCTAACAGAAAATATTGCTTGTACTTCAGTCAGGGGTAAGTGCCAAACTAATTCCGGTTGCCAAGTATCGGGGTCAAAGTTGGAGTGACGACCGCGCTGATATGCTTGCCATAATCTTTGCCAAGCAAATGCTTGACGAGAATCGAGATTTTTATAAATAACTCTTAATAGCCCTAAGCCTAATAGAACATTAAATAAGCCGAATTTTGCGCCTAATAAAAATGCTTGTACTTCTGCTTCGCCTATGGGGTCTGCACCGTAACCAGTGAGGACGTGAACGCCATCATGAAGTTGTTTGCGGCGCATACCTGTAGTGAAAGGTTTGAGGTTGTGTGCATCGAGGAAATCAACCCAAGCTTGACCAAAACTACCAACAGGTAGCGATCGCAATTTTTCTACATAAACAATTTGTGGCACATTTTTACCGCGTGCTTCGGTAATGCGATCGAGTTTGTCTAAAAATTGTTGGATGGGAGGAGTTGATTTGGAGGAAGCAAGATCAGTTTGCATAATTCTGAGATGAAAGTATTAATGGGGGTGGGGAAATAATGCCCACCCTGGCTAAATAACTAGTCGTGCTTATCGCGGTAGATGGTACGAGAGAGACGATTTTGACGGCGGTTGAGTTGTCTTCTTTCTTGAGGAGTTAGGTGTCCGTCACTACGAATATCCCGTCTTCTGGCAGCTTCTAGGGATGCTTCTCGCCGTTCTAATTGCCGTAATTCTGCTCTATTGATTGAGCCATTTTTAACACCGTGATAGATGCGCTGCTGCTGATTAACTTCCCGTGCATGAATTTCGCCAGCAGATGCTACTGTAGGTAAGAAAACAGCAACAGCACATATAACAGCATAGGTAAAGCGGTTCATAAAATAACCTTGTAAGTAGTTATTGTTGTGGCTCTCAATTTCAAGGCTGATTTTCCAGAATTAGCTATTGGGTTGACGGCGTTGTTGACGACGTTCTTTACCTTCTTGGCGTAATTGCTGAAGTTTTGTTCTTTGTTCGGGAGTTAACACTGCTTCAATTTGTTGTTTGGAAGATTCACGTATTTGCCGGATTTGGGTTTTTTGCGCTTCGGTTAAGTTCAAATCAGCAAAATCCTTACCACCTCTGCGTCCAGCACGCTGTCCTGGTTGACCTTGGTTTGCTTGTCTTTCGGCGCGGCGTGCTTCCATTGCGGCTTTGATTTTTGCCTTTTGTTCTGGAGTGAAAACGTTTTCAACTTGAGTGCGGGTGTTGCGTTGAATTTGCTCAATTTGGCTCTTTTGTGCGTCATTTAAACCTAATTCTGCCCAAGGGCCTTTTTTACCTTGCCAGCGCCCTTGTCCTTCTGCTTGGGCTACTAACAGAGGAGAATGGGAGAAGGCTTGAGCTTTGACAGCTAAGGAGGTTGTTGTCAGAGTTAGAGCGATCGCACCAGCAATGAATGATAATGACTTAAGTTTCATTTTGTACCTTGTTTTCTGTTCCGTTTGAGGATGTCATCATCATAGGAATTTACTCTTATTCATTACATGAGGCGAAAGTCATGGTTACACCCATGACTTTAGTCATGCTTTATTTTTCTGCTATTTGAGTAACAATAACTAGTAATTTCAAGTGACAACAAAAGGCGGGATTAGGTATAATCTCGCCCTTTTCTACTAAAGCTCTAACGCTCATATTGCTATGAACGAACCTATTCAAATTCACAATCATCCCTTTCGGTTTTTACTATATTTAGAATGGATATTGCTGACTCTTGCTATTTCATCATCTACTTTTCCTGACCATTCACCGCGATTTGCGAATCAATTTCCTGAACTGACGATTGGTTGTTTAATTATCTTTGGGGTGATGGGTTTAAGAATCCCTACAGGTAAACCAATCAATAAGATAATTTATACGGCGATTGAGATTTTATTACTATTTATTACGGGGATGTTTGGTGGGCGAGTGGCGCGGTTGTTTCCATTTATATATTTAATTTTAGTCACCCGTAGTTGTTTAATTTTTCAATTACCAGGGCGTTTAGTTGTTACTGGTTTATCTTTTAGCTTATTTTTAATTACTTTAAATTCTCGCTTACCCAAGGCTATACCGCCACAAGCCCAAGAGCGATTTCGGTTTATTACCTTCAATACAGCATTATTATTTGGGTTAAGTTTGGTTTTCGTTTTATTATTAATGAATACAGTTTTAGCCGAACGGCAGAGTCGAGAAAAACTAGCGATCGCTAATGATAAACTCCGCCAATATGCTTTACGAATTGAAAATCAAGCCACCCTAGAAGAACGTACTCGCATCGCGCGGGAAATTCATGATTCTTTAGGGCATTCTTTAACTGCTTTAAATTTACAATTAGAAACAGCTTTAAAATTATGGAATGCTAACCCAGAAAAAGCCCAAACATTTTTAGCTAGAGCTAAAGAATTAGGTTCTAAAGCTTTAAAAGATGTGCGTCAGTCAGTTTCGACGATGCGGTCTAATCCCTTGCAAGAAAAAACTTTAGAACAGGCAATATCTGTACTGTTAGAAGATTTTCACCGCGCTAATAATATTAGTCCACGTTGTTTTATTAATTTAGATTATCCTCCACCAACAGATATTAATATTGCCTTGTATCGGATTATTCAAGAATCATTGACCAATATTTCTAAACATGCACAAGCAACAGAAGTCATCATCGCCCTCACTAGTAATAAACAGAGTTTACGGTTGATGGTGCAAGATAATGGTAGAGGTTTTGATATTCAGCAAAATACTACTGGTTTTGGCTTACAAAGTATGCGCGATCGCACTTTAGCATTGGGAGGAGAATTTAATATTCATACTAGTCCTAATTTTGGCTGTCAAATTACCGTTGATATTCCTTTATTGAGTTTAATGCCATGATTAAAGTCTTATTAGTAGATGACCAAAACTTAATCCGCCAAGGGCTAAAAGAATTATTAAAATTGGAAGCAGATTTAGAAATTGTTGGCGAAGCTGAAAATGGTAAAATAGCTGTAGAATTAGCAGCAAAATTACAACCAGATGTGGTATTAATGGATATTAGAATGCCCATTATGGATGGCGTGGCAGCTACCAAAGAAATTCATCAACATTATGAGAATATCAAAATTTTAGTGCTGACCACTTTTGATAATGATGAATATGTTGCGGCGGCATTACAATATGGAGCGATGGGTTATTTACTCAAAGATACACCCTCAGAAGAATTAGCTGTGGCAATTCGCGCTGTTCACAAAGGTTATACTCAATTGGGGCCAGGAATTGTGCAGAAACTCTTAAATCAGTTTCCGCATGGTATCCCAACACAGTCAGAACCTGTACCGCCGAGTTTAACTGAACTCACACCCAGAGAAAAAGAAGTTTTAAAGTTAATTGCCACAGGTGCGAGTAACCGCGAAATTGCCCAGGAATTATATATTTCCGAAGGGACGGTGAAAAATCACGTCACCAATATTTTGAATCGGTTGAGTTTGCGCGATCGCACTCAGGCTGCTATTATTGCAAATACATTTTTAGCTTATTTAAATGAGTCTGATTAATCCAGTTAAGCCAGCCAAACCAATTATTGTTTAAATTTAATACCCAACAGTCTTCAAATATCTAACTTTCCCTAAACAAAGCCAAACATTCATCTTTTAACACACCTTTTGTCACTTTGATATTTCTAAAAGACTTGGCGATGATCTCATCACAAAAAACATGAATTTGTGACTGATTCATAGAGATTAAATCTTGGATAGAACCCCCATAAATAATTTCTGATATACCAGCCCAAATGCAAACTGTTGCACACATAGGACAAGGTTCACAAGTCGTATATATGCTGTAACCCTCTAAAGAAGGGTTTTTTAGTTTATTTGTTAAACTGCGAATAACATTCATTTCTGCATGGGCAGATGGATCATTATTTCGTTGCACAGTATTATATGCTACCTCAACCACTTCGTCATCCTTGACAATCACAGCACCATAAGGCCAATCACCTTTTTTGGCAGCTTCCAGTGCGAAACGCATAAAATATTCTTGGTTCATTATTGTTATTACTAGTTAAAAATCAAGCTCAATCATATTCCACAGAGATTAAATTTCAGTGAAAGTTTTAAAGGTCGAAAAAATATGTTAATAAGTAGAGAAAAAACAGAATTTTACTTAACAGACTTGGAAACACCTACTGGAAAATTGATTAATCTGACAATTGCAGCTTTAGTGCTAATTTCGTCAGGAATTTTTGTTGCCCAAACTTATAATATTCCTTATAATGTTAGATTACAGCTTGATTTTATTGATACTGCTATTCTAGTAATTTTTGCAGTAGAGTATATTATTCGCCTCTGGAGTGCTGAAAACAAGCTAAAGTATATTTTTAGTTTTTATGCAATTTTAGATTTAATGGCGATATTGCCATTTTTCTTAGGCGCAGTAGATATCAGCTTTATTCGCCTGTTGAGATGGTTTCGGATTTTAAGATTAATTAGGTTTATTGATCAGAAATTTTTGTTTGCTAGTGTCAGCAGCGAAGATAGTTTAATCTTCGTGCGGATATTGTTTACATTATTTGCGATTATTTTTATTTATTCGGGGTTAATTTATCAAGTTGAACATCCAGTCAACCCGCAAGTTTACACTACATTTTTGGATGCGTTTTATTTTTCTGTTGTCACGATGACGACTGTCGGGTTTGGGGATGTCACACCAATTTCCGAAGCAGGAAGATTGTTGACGGTCTTGATGATTTTAACAGGTGTCACCTTAATTCCTTGGCAAGTGGGAGATTTAATTAAGCGGTTGGTAAAAAATGCTAATCAGGTAGAAACAGTGTGTTCCGGCTGTGGGTTAGCTTTTCATGATTTAGATGCAGCTTTTTGTAAAAGATGTGGGACAAAATTGAGAATTAAAAGTGGGGAGTAGAAATTAAATTTCTCTAATTTTCCGTAGCAATAGTATATGGAATTGTATAATTTTCTCAATCAATCCTTACAGCAAAAAGAGTTGAATCTTAACTTATGGATAAATTATTACTTACGATTATAAGTATGTTGCTGATAGTGACTATTCGTAGCCCCTTGAATAACCCAATTGCAAATATGTATGGGCCGCACTTTTTGGTGTTTTATGCTGGCATTATTAGTGTAACTTTATTGGCAAGTTACTATAATTTAAAGTTTGACGCAACGGCACAATTACCTTTACCATCGATTCCTACCAATCCTGATCCTTATAAAATTGCATATTTACGTGGTGGAGAAAGTGAGGTGATAAGTTTGGTAATATTGAATCTGCTTCAGGATGGTTATTTGCAAATTAATCAAGATACCATAGAGCAATCAACTACATATTCTTATCCAGATAATTTATCGCTCATAGAGCGCCAAGTATTTGACTATTTTGTGTTTCCAAAATTAGCTAGTCAAACACTCAGTTACACAATTTCAAACACAATTATCCACAAATACTGGTGTGAAACTTACGAAGAATCGCTACTAAATGAGCAACTCTTACTACCCAAAACCGCCAGAGACTTAGCAAAGAAAATCAGTGTTTTGGGAAGTTGTATTATTTTGGGATTGGGTGGTTATAAGCTTTCAATATCATTGCTTAAAGGATATAACAATGTTTTCTTTCTCATTATTATCGGTCTAATTTATTGGATTATTTTTATACTGCTCTCTTGTCCATCCAGACAAACTCAACTGGGAGAAAGGTATATAAAACAACTTCAGCAAAGTTTTATACAACTTAAAAACAAAATCATTCGCAACATATCCGATGACAGAAATGACACAGATTTGAATATGTTGTTGCCTGTAGCCATTTTTGGTGTAGGAATTTTACATGGAACTTCCTACACGGATTTTGCAAAAATTTTCGCGCCATTATTCACTAGCCATGATAAGGGAGGAAGTGACGGTGGTGGTGGTTGTGGTGGCGGTGGTGGCGGTGGCGGTGGCGGTGGTGGCGGTGGTGGCGGCTGCGGTGGCTGCGGTGGTTGTGGTGGCTAAAACTGAGTGTGATATAATACTGAGTAGAGTTGAAAAAGCGAGATGAATTAAACAACCGCTACCAAAATTTTGACAATTAACTGTTCCTAACAAGGAGTAAAAGTAATGGATACATTACTGCACAATTTCGTTGCAGATATGTATGGGCCGAACTTTCTGCTATTGTATGGTGTTGTTATCATCGCAACTTTGTTATTGTGTGGACAATTAGTCCAAGATCCGACAAAAAATCAGCCTTTACCGCTAATTCCGGCTGAACCAGATCCTTACAAAATCGCTTACTTGCGTTCTCAAGCAACCGGAATTGCTCATTTAGTCTTATTCAACTTGATTCAGCAGGGTTATTTGCAAGTTAGTGGACAGACTATCAGTAAAACATCAGATCATCCTGACATATCAAATTTACAACCAGTCGAACGGCAAGTTTTTGAGAAAATTTCTGAACCTGCTACGGCTAAAACATCTTTGTGGTTAGCTACCGAGTGTGTACAACCATTCTGCATTGCTTATCAAGAACAGTTGGATGATGAGAAATTACTGTATGCAAGTAAATGGCAAATACGTAACGTTCAATTTGGCTTAGTGGGGGCAATGCTGATTTTCAGCTTCGGTTGTTATAAGCTGCTGATAGCCTTGGGTAAGGGACGCTATAACGTGGGTTTTTTGATACTCATGGGGGTATTATCGATTATCTATCTGCTGTGGTTTGTGAGTCAGCCCCATCCGCCCCTAAGTCATCTCGGAAACAGGTATCTGCAACAACTCCAAACCACCTTTAACAAACTGCGCGAAACTTCTATCGTCAACAACAACTTACTGGTATTAGCACTATTTGGTGTTGAGTCTTTGGCTGGAACTGCCTACGATGCTTACTATAAAGCGTTCTTGCCGCCAGCTTATTCTACAACAAGTAGCCGCAGTAGTTCGTCTTCTAGTAGTTCCTGTAGTAGTGGTTCTGGCGGTAGTTCTTGTAGTAGTAGTTCATGCAGTAGCGGGAGTTCTTGTGGTGGTGGTGGTTGCGGCGGTTGTGGTGGCGGTTGTGGCGGTTAGAGAGAATGTCATACAACAGGCTGTCTGAAAAATTGAGACGTAGAGAATGTTAACTAAACCTGTACCAAGCACAGTCATAAAATCGCTCATACTCAAGTTACTGATTATCTTACTGGTAATGTGTTTGGTGGTGGCGATCGCTAAAATCATACCAGACACAAATGACTCTGAATTTCTGCTGTTTTATGGTGCTGTCGTTACTGTCACAGTGCTAGTTAGTAGCTGGCTAGTCCTAGATCCCACACAAAATCAACCTTTACCGTTAATTCCTCTTGAACCAGATCCTTACAAAATTGCTTACTTGCGTTCTGAAGAAATGGGAGTAGCAAAGGTAGCAGTGATGGACTTGTCACAGCGCGGTTATTTACAAATCACGGAAGAGTTGATTCAGCAAGCAGAAAATCATCCTGATGTATCTCTGCTAACAACAATACAACGTGAGGCATTTGATTGGTTTACTACACCCACAACACCAAGAACATCTGGATGGTTATTAGCCAGACAATTACAGCCACACTGCACAATTTATCAGCAGCAACTCCTAAATGAACAACTGCTAACTTCCGACAGCCTGAAAACTAGAACAGAGTTAATTAGCTGGATAGGGGCTTCTATCATTGTGGGGTTGGGCGGCTTTAAGTTGGTAGTAACTTCGTTACATAGTCGCAATAATATGGGTTATCTCGTGCTGATGGGAATATTCTCGTTTTACTTTCTTCAGAGTACCTGTCAGATAACTCAACATAGAAGTCTACTAGGGGTAGAGTACCTGAAACAACTGGAAGCCACATTCAAGCAATTAAAACAAAAAATTCAAGCTGATATCCCTGAAGCAACCTTCGCCCAGTTAAAACAAAAAGTAGAAATTGGCATTCCTTCCGAGTTTGAATATAACTTGGCTGTGGCACTCTACGGTTTTGATTTACTTGCAGGAACTCGTTACGACAGATATCAAAATATTTTTGTACCCGTGAGAGCTACTACCAGTAGTCAAAATAGTAGTTCTGGTGGGTGTGGTGGCGGTGGCTGTAGTGGCGGTTGTAGCGGTTCTTGCGGCGGTGGGTGTGGTGGTTGTGGTGGTTGTGGTGGAGACTAAAAAATGATGTTATCTCAACTTCCTAGTTTGGGTGTCGGGTTGGGTTTTCGAGAACCATTCAAAAGTGATTTGTTTCTCAACCGTCCACAAGTAGACTTTCTGGAAATTGTGGCAGAACATTATCTTGATGCACCAGTACAAAAACAACAAGAGTTAGAAATACTAGCTGCACATTTCCCGATAATTCCCCACGCCATTAATTTATCGCTGGGTAGTGCGGAAGGTTTAGACACAAATTATTTACGCAAACTTGCAACCTTAATTCAACAAGTTAACCCGCCTTGGTGGAGTGAACATATTTGTTTTACCAAAGCTGGCGGTGTGGATATTGGGCATTTGTCACCCTTACCTTACACCAAAGAGGCGGTAGATATACTCTGTCGCAATATTGCCGAGGTGCGACGCTTTGTTGATGTGCCGTTAATTCTGGAAAATATTACCTATATGGTAAAACTTCCTGGTGCAGAGATGACCGAAGCGCAGTTTTTGGCAGAAGTAGTAGAACGTGCTGACTGTGGGTTGCTGTTGGATGTGACGAATTTACATACTAATGCGGTGAATTATGGTTATGATGTCCAAGATTTTTTCAATGATTTACCTTGGGAACGTGTTGTACAGTTGCATTTCGTCGGCGGACATTGGCATGATGGTGTATTAATTGATAGTCATTCCCAGTCAACCCCTGCGGAAGTTTGGCAAATAATGGCGGAAGTTGTCGCCCGCATTCCCGTGAAAGGGATAGTGTTAGAACGGGATGAAAATTTACCTCCGTTTACAGAAATAGCCCAAGAATTGCAGACAGCACGAAAGATTCTCATACCAAGTTGCTTGGGTGGGTGTGGGGAATAGAAAAAAACGAACCGCCAAGTCGCCAAGAACGCCAAGAAATCGTAGATACAAATTAAATACTTAACAGCTTAGGAGTTATCAAAGATGGGGTTAGCACAAACCCAGCAAGTTTTAGCCCAGCTTTACACCAATACTGAATTTCGAGGGCGTTTTTTTGCCAACCCGCAAGCGGTGGGTGTGGAGTTGGGTTTGAGTGATGATGAAGTACAAAAGTTAGCCGAAGTTTCATCACAGGAAGTCAATATATTTGCCAATTCTCTCAAGTGGAAGCGGTTAGGGGAAATACGGGAACTGTTACCCAGAACTGCTAAGGTGTTGGGCAAAAATTTTAATACCTTGTTTTGGCGATATGCGGAAACTTATTTACCCACGGGAATAAAAAAACATCGGGATGATGCGATCGCTTTTGCTAACTTTATGATTAAGGTGGCGCAAAATGAAAACTTAGAACCTGCTTGGATAGGTGATTTAGTCAGGTATGAAAAAACTTGGCTGTTAACTTATGAACCTGGAATTTGTTTAAAATTTTGTTGGTTGCGTTACGCCATCCATCGTGATTTTACTGCGAAACCAACTTTGGCAATCTGGTGGCGTTGGTCGGGGCGATCGCAGTTACGTCATATCATTTTATGATATTGTCTCACGCAGAGTCGCAGAGGCGCGGAGAGTATCAGGAGTTGTAGATTAGTTTACTCATGAATAAAATAGACCGTCAACGGGAACATCAAGCCAATGAACGAACTTTTCTCGCTTGGTTGAGAACTTCCATCGGTTTAATTGGTTTTGGTTTTGCCATTGCGCGATTTGGTCTATTTTTACGCCAATTAAATACGGCAATTACGCAACAAGAACCAACAGTACATCCGTTATTTAACTCGGAGAATTTAGGAGTTGCTTTAGTAATTGTGGGAGTAAGTGCGATCGCTCTAGCCGCGTGGCGATATAATCAGGTTTTCTGGCAAATTGAACGGGGAGATTATCAACCCAATCGTTTACCCGTGTGGATACTCACCGCAGTGGTGATGATTTTAGGTTTACTGAGTATTCCTTTATTATTTTTACGCAATCATCTGACACCACGCCCATCTTCAATATCACCCCAGCCCCAAACTAAAATTATTAACCCAAAATAATTAATGATTTATTTATGACCATAGACATATTTAAATTATGACTATTGGCATATTTTTCAAATTAATTTTGTGCTTTTAAATATCAACCGCTAAAATTTTAGAATAGATTAATCAGGCAGATAGAACTGTTTTGAAAACTCAAATCAGTTCCCGCACCTCTACCCCCACAAATCAAAAGCATCTATTCAAAAGTCTTGAATAGAGATTGTTTCTGCCATTGAGTACATCTTTAATAGATATTATTAAATAAAGTATTTCGGATGAGATACTAAGGGCATACAATCACTATTTAGAGTCAAATCCAAAGCCCGCAAGTGGTCAATCAAATATTATCCTAACCAGGGATAATCCTACCTACAGATATTGGATTTTCCAGTTGGATGCAGCTAACATCAACCACCAACTTCCAGGCTTTAACTATTTCTAATTAGTACCACAACGCTGTCTGATAGTGCCGTTTAAAGGCTAGGACTACAATTATGAGTCAAACCTTTGCAACCATCGACGGGAATGAAGCTGTTGCCCGTGTTGCTTACAAATTAAATGAAGTAATTGCTATTTATCCTATTACTCCCTCTTCCGCGATGGGTGAATGGGCGGATGCTTGGTCAGCAGAAGGTCGTCCCAATCTTTGGGGTACGGTTCCCAGCGTTGTGCAGATGCAAAGTGAAGGTGGTGCGGCTGGTGCAGTTCATGGGGCATTACAAACAGGTTCTTTAAGTACCACATTTACGGCTTCTCAAGGGCTATTGTTAATGATTCCTAACCTCTACAAAATTGCAGGGGAACTCACTAGCACAGTTGTTCATGTGGCTGCACGCTCATTGGCTACTCATGCTTTATCCATTTTCGGCGATCATAGTGATGTGATGGCGGCGCGGGCGACTGGCTTTGCCTTGTTGTGTTCCGCTTCAGTGCAAGAAAGTCACGACTTAGCCCTCATCGCCCATGCAGCAACTCTCAAATCAAGAGTTTCGTTTATGCACTTTTTTGACGGGTTCCGCACCTCTCATGAAGTGCAGAAGGTGAAATTATTGGCGGATGACGATATTAAATCGCTCATTCCCGACGAGTTAATTTTAGAACACCGCGCCCGTGCTTTAACCCCAGACCGCCCTGTGTTGCGGGGTACTGCCCAAAATCCTGATGTTTACTTCCAATCGCGGGAAGGCGCAAACCCTTACTACAACGCCTGTCCAGAGATTGTCCAAGATATCATGGATCAATTTGGCGATCGCACAGGTAGATATTACCGCATTTTTGAATATCACGGTGCTGAAGATGCGGAACGGGTAATTGTCATCATGGGTTCTGGTTGTGAAACTGTCCATGAAACAGTTGATTATCTCAACGCCCGTGGGGAAAAAGTCGGCGTGGTGAAAGTACGCCTCTACCGTCCCTTTGATATCCAAAGGTTTGTGCAAATGTTACCAGAAACTGTACAAGCGATCGCGGTTTTAGACCGCACAAAAGAAGCAGGTAGCACCGGCGAACCACTATATCTCGATGTGGTCGCAGCTATCCACGAAATCTATGCTGAACGCGGTAGTGGTAGAGACAAAGTTCCCTCGGAAATTGTCGCTGCCCGTGGTAGTGGCAGAGATGAGGTTCCCTCAGAAATTGTCGCTGCCCGTGGTAGTGGTCGAGATCAAGTCCCACCGATGATTATCTGTGGTCGTTACGGCCTTTCCTCCAAGGAATTTACTCCTGCAATGGTCAAGGCCGTTTTCGACAACCTCGCCCTACCAAGACCAAAAAATCATTTCACTGTGGGTATTCATGATGATGTTACCCACACATCCCTTTCCTTTGACCCCAACTTTTCCATCGAACCCGATAGCGTCGTCCGGGCAATGTTCTACGGCTTGGGTTCCGATGGGACAGTGGGGGCGAATAAAAACTCCATCAAAATTATTGGTGAGGGAACCGATAACTACGCCCAAGGTTACTTTGTCTACGACTCGAAAAAATCCGGTTCCATGACCGTATCTCACCTGCGGTTCGGGCCGCAACCGATACGGTCTACCTACCTGATAGACAAAGCCAACTTTATTGGCTGTCACCACTGGGTATTTCTAGAAAAGGTCGATGTGCTGCAAGGGGCGGCAACTGGGGCGACAATTTTGTTAAACAGTCCCTTTGATAAAGAGACAGTTTGGCAAAATCTCCCCTTGAAAGTGCGACAGCAAATTTTAGATAAGCAGCTGAAATTGTATGTCATCAATGCCAACCAAGTCGCCCGTGAAAGTGGCATGGGGGGACGCATCAATACAATTATGCAGGTGTGCTTCTTTGCCTTAGCTGGGGTATTGCCACAAGAGGATGCGATCGCCAAAATTAAAAAGGCGATCGAAAAGACTTATGGTAAAAAAGGCGCAGATATCGTCCGCATGAACTTGCAAGCGGTCGATATGACCTTAGATAATCTGCATCAAGTCAATATCCCCACTGCTGAACAAGGTAAATGGCTAGATGAGGAATTATTCTCGACCAATTCCTTACCTGTGAGTGCGCCCGAATTTATCCAAGAAGTCTTGGGTAAAATCATGATTTGGCAAGGCGATGATTTACCTGTCAGTGCCTTACCAGCAGATGGAACCTTCCCCACAGGCACAGCCAAATGGGAAAAACGCAACGTCGCCCAAGAAATCCCCGTTTGGGAACCGGATGTCTGCGTACAATGCAGTAAATGTGTGATGGTTTGTCCGCACAGCGCCATCCGTGGCAAAGTATATCAAGAAAGTGAATTAGCTGATGCACCATCCGCCTTTAAGTCGGTGAATGCCAAAGATAAAGATTTTAATCATCAAAAATTTACTATTCAAGTTGCTCCCGAAGATTGTACAGGTTGCGCTATTTGTGTAGATATTTGTCCTGCTAAAAGTAAATCTGAACCAACGAAAAAAGCCATTAATATGGCGCAGCAACTACCTTTAAGAGAACAAGAAAAGCAAAACTGGGATTTCTTTTTAAACTTACCCAATCCTGACCGCAGAAATTTAAAATTAAACCAAATTCGTCAACAACAATTACAAGAACCCTTATTTGAATTTTCTGGTGCTTGCGCTGGTTGTGGTGAGACACCTTATTTAAAATTATTAACACAATTGTTTGGCGATCGCTCAGTTATTGCCAACGCCACCGGCTGTTCCTCCATCTACGGCGGAAACCTCCCCACCACCCCTTGGACAACTAACGCCGATGGACGTGGCCCGGCTTGGTCGAATAGTTTATTTGAAGATAACGCTGAATTTGGTTTTGGTTATCGCTTATCAATAGATAAACAAGGCGAATTTGCCGCCGAATTATTACAACAAATCAGCAGTGAAGTAGGCGACAACCTCGTTAATTCCATTCTCAGTGCCGAACAAAAAAATGAAGCCGATATTTGGGAACAACGAGAAAGAGTTGCATTATTAAAAGACAAATTAGATCACATTTTAACTGCTGCGATCGACGCGAATTTAAAATCTAAAATTATCAATTTAAAATCTATTGCAGATTACCTCGTCAAAAAAAGCGTCTGGATTATCGGCGGTGATGGTTGGGCCTATGATATAGACTTTGGCGGTATTGACCATGTGTTAGCCAGTGGTCGCAACGTCAATATTTTAGTCATGGATACAGAAGTATATTCTAATACTGGCGGTCAATCTTCCAAAGCCACCCCCAAAGCAGCCGTAGCGAAATTTGCTGCTAGTGGTAAGCCTGCACCGAAAAAAGACTTAGGCTTAATGGCCATGAACTACGGGAATGTCTACGTAGCCAGTGTAGCTTTAGGCGCAAAAGATGACCACACCCTCAAAGCATTCTTAGAAGCCGAAGCTTATGAAGGCCCTTCACTAATTATTGCCTACAGCCATTGCATCGCCCACGGCATCAACATGACCACCGGCATGAATCACCAAAAAGCCTTGATAGAATCAGGGCGGTGGTTGTTATATCGCCACAATCCCCTATTAAAAGAACAAGGTAAGAACCCCTTGCAATTAGATATGCGCCCTCCTACAACATCTGTAGAAGCATCCATGTATCAAGAAAATCGCTTTAAAATGCTCACCAAGAGTAAACCAGAAATTGCCAAGCAGTTGTTAGAACAAGCACAAGCCGAAGTTGATGCACGTTGGCAAATGTATCAATATTTAGCACAACGTAATATCTAGATCATAAAAACCTGTTTATTTGACATAACATAAATTACTCACCTGCAATTTGCAGAATAGTTGTATACAACTGTTCGCTGACACGAAAATCCGCTTGTTCCATTAATTGGTCAATAAGCGGTTTAACAATTGGAATTAAATTATTCCGTTTAGCTTGTACAAGCACTCCCAATAATCCAGTCACTTGCAAACCATAACTTTTTGCTACTATACGCCCTCGACGTTCATCCATTAACAGTAAATCAGCTTTAAGTTCTAAGGCTAAGGCGATCGCTTCAGCTTCACCCAAGTCAATATTTTCTTGACTTTCCTGAATTATAATTACTTGTTGTAAATCTTTAACTGTCTGAGTTTGAATCCAGGCAAAGGTTTGCACTTCCATAGCACCAGGAACAAGTTTATCAACAAATACCATTTCGTTGTAAACTGCTGCTGGAATAATAATTTGATTGTAAAGTTTTTGCAGCAAATCTAACTGCGCGATCGCTGCCAAATTTGTAATAGGTGATGTATCACTAACAATAATCACAATAGCTTCATCGACTGCAAAGTTTTTATATCCGCTTCAAAATCTTTTACATCATAATTAATACAAAGTCCACGCTTGGCAAGTTCATGTTGGAATTCAATTACTGTCAATCCCGTCCAAGTACGAGCTTTACCGCTACTAATTTTTTCTTGCTTATAAAGCATAATAGCGATTTCTAACTTTAACTCATCCTCCGTCATTCTTGCGGCTCTGAGAATATCATCAGGGATTAAGATACTCATAGGAAATGTGATTGGAGTTATTTACTCTACAATTTTAAAATATGTAGAGCCAGCAGAGGGAGGTTATGACGAGCAGGAATTTTATTCTCTAGCAAGTGGTCTTGGCTTAGGACAAGAGTGGAAGCAAGATTATTGTCCCGGTACTCATCTGCTGGCGTTATTCGCGTTTGAAGATACTTACTATTGGACTGTTTTGCCAGAAACACAGCAGGAGCTTGCACCAATCTATTTTAATGATGAGCCAGACTTTACAATCGCTTCTCCTGCATATCCTAGTCTCGAAGCAATGTTAGAAAAACAGGCCACCCGACTAAAGTTTGTTTGGAAAATTGATCAATATCAAAGCAAATAAATATAAACTTCCATATTAGACAATTACGATGTGCAATGGATATCTACTTAAAATACCAGAGCATTATTAAATATGTCCTCCAAAACCATGCAGACTATCGTGATACTCTGCCTGATGGTTACACCTGTCAAGTTGTATTTGATGATGAAAGAGGGCAGTATTTACTTCTAGACATGGGTTGGAATGGTGATAAATATCTCCATGCAACTCCCATTCATATTAGTTTGATTGGTAATAAAGTCTGGATTCAATATGATGACACAGAAGAAGGTGTTGCAACTGATTTAATGGCAGAAGGTATATCTAGAGAAGATATCGTACTTGGTTTTTGCCATCCAAAAATTCGGCAACATACAGGTTTTGCCGTGGCTTGATAGACAAGTGTGGTTGTGAAATTGTCCAATTACGAGAACAAGGTAATCACTAGAATCTTTCAAAAAACACTAACGCCAGTGCTTCAGTCATTTTTGTGTCTTAGGTATTGAGTCAGCAACCTAAAGCAGTGGTCATCGTTAACCCCTGGTAGCTTGTCTTGTAATGCAGCATAAGCATCTTGAGTCAAAAGTATGGGGTATCCTATCTCAAAGTCATCAGTGTCCGATGATGTGATTTCACCTAATTGATCTATAACTCTCAAGATTGTTTCGCTAACAATTGTTGTATCTAGTGAACCCACAAGTCGCTGTAATTCTCTCTTGGTTGATTCCGTTAGCCAAACTCTGATTAAGCCTGTATTCAAAACCTCTCCAATTACAGTGAAGATGTAAAGATTTGGATCAATTGGAGATGGAATATCAAAGTATGGTTGAATTTTAGCACCTGCTGATGTTGTGACAGAGTATCTTTTCTTGCCAGTTTCTCTTTCATAAATCCATAAATTTTGACTTTGTTTCCTGGAACCACCACCTGAAGGTCTCCATTCCGCATAGTAATCATCTGGATTAGGAATGAGCATTTCTTCTTCAAAATATAAAAATTGTCGTAAGCTTTCTTGCCAAAGCAACCATCCAGTTCTCATGTCAGGAATACCAGAAGATTGGGCTTGCTGACTCACCTTATTTTTCCTTTGATTAATCAGTTCACCATATTGTGTTAGGACATTACGCATAACTTGATTTGGATCTTGATCATCGACTGGAATGCGGATTGAGCGGGTAGCTGCTGGGTGCATTAAAGTTGTACCACAGGCATCTCTTAAATCAGGTTTTGATCGATAGCAAAGCATCTTATGCTCTACGCCTAGAAGATCATACATCACATCAATATTTAAATTAGACCACCCAGCTTTGGGGATTCCTTTTGCACGACAGTAAACATCTGCCCAATCTCCTTCCTCAAACTTTCGACCCATCATATAAGCTACTTTAATAGCAAGATAGGTCTGAGCATCTTCATATTCTTTTTGGGTAAAGGCTGGTAATGTTCGAGGTCTGTGCATCTGTGTATTCTCTAACTTAATTTTATCGACGAGTTCTCGAAAAGATTCAAAACTAATCGAAATTAAACTGTCTTTGATAGCTGTAGCTAACCACTTAGAATATAAACGTCGATAGTCAAACTCAGGTTGACGTGCAACATGGAGAAAGCTTTTAGTAAAAGTTTTTTCTTGAGCCAAATATTTTTTGATAAATTTGATGATATTTTGCTGTACTATCTGGTCATTATTTTGCTTTATCTGTATGTTTTTTTGTGGATATAATTGAATATTGTCTAATTTTTGACAATGCAATATTAAATCGTAGCCCACAGCATTATCTGACACAAACATCTTAAATGTGCCATGCTTTTTATCGAAGATTTGAGTTCCTTTAATTTCAAAACCTGCATCTGCTAAAGCTTTTTGAATTACCATCCATACTTTTTCCGATGAGTTATGAAATGCAACAGTTAACCAACTCTTATCTTTTAAGACTCGTTTAATCTCCATAAAAGCTTTAGTGAGAAGATTCTGATAATCTGCATAACTTTTACCTTGAACAGAATTGACGATCGCCTCTTCTGTATTATCTGTCCATTGTTGCAGCCAACTTTCCCAAATAAGATTCATTTCCGAATAATTAATGTTCGCGCCAAAGGGAGGATCTGTGAACACATAATCAATGGATTTATTCGGTAATTGGCTAAGGCTACAAGCAGACTGAGTACTGACTTGAACAGTACGGGGAATATGAGCAGATTCACGAAAATACCAACTAATTGTTGCAGCTTTTCTTTGAAAAGTTTGAAATACATTCTGCTCATTCATGATAGTTGGTACATTGAAATTTGCGGTATTTCCACTACCACCCCAAAATCTAAACTCACTAAAAACTGTTACACGTTGGTATAAAGATGTTAATGTAAACAAAAGCTTTTCTCGAATTTCTTTATCTGGCCAATTAGATGCTTCTTTCCAGAGAAATGCCATTGCATATAAAGCTCTACGGGTATAGCATTGGTCGATTGTAGTGATACCAGCAGAGATAGGCTGGCGGGTATTTACCCCGACTGGAATCTTATTTTGTGGGAACCAAAGATTTTCGGGAATTAATGAACTTTCTATTGAATTGATCAGATGACGATCAAAAGTGTCCAAAGGAACGCAACTTTCTTTTAGGCGATGTCCACAACATTTGTACCCGATAGCTACAGGGTAACGTTGAGTTCGTTTGAGATTACGTTTTTTAAGTAAAGAATTACAGTGAGGACAGTTTACTTCTTTTTTGATTTTACTTTCTTTAACAGAAGGTTTTTCATCACGTCCAACATCCCAAAAAATAAACTCTTGCTGACAATGATTACAAATTAATCCGTAACTCCAAACAGTATATAAAACATTTGTTTCTGAACCACATTCTCTACAGTGAGTGGTATATAATTTTTTTTGCAGTTGTGCTGCACGATTTAAAAGAGTATTAACTGCATTGAGATAAAGACCAGAATCAATAGGAGTATTAATGTTATAAGCAATAAAAGCTGCTGCTGGAGATAAGTCAGACAATAAAGCTTTGCGTCCGAGTTCTGTTGCTGCTACTCCAGTCATACCTGAACCACAAAAAGGATCTAAGACGACATCTCCAGGATTTGTATAATGTTCAATTAAATGTTTAATTCCTTGTGGTGGAACTTTAGTATGATATGTATGAGCGTCATAAACATAAGAATTTTTACCAGCAGTGATATCTTTTAAAAAAGGTTCATTTACTGTTTTAGAAGGTTGATTAAAATTAATTATCTCTGTAAAATTGGGATTTAATGTAAAACTGAAATTTGCATTGTGATGATAATTAGTTAACTCTAAATTTATGTGTGAGTTTTCCATCAGTTAGCAGGAGATGTATAGCAGTAAACTTACCAAATCTAGCTGATAGTTTATCGATAAATGTAGCCTTTTAACAAGGTGTTGACGTAATTGTATATAGAGGATAGCAGATATATCTAAAAAAGATATCCTGCATAGTTTAAGTCATCCCAAAATACAGCAGAATACAGGTATTTATCCCTCTTTTGTTACCTTCGGCAGAGAATAATCCGAAACTCCTAGTTTTAAGTTTCTTCTCAAAAAGGGTGTTTAAATGATAAAGTGGGCTGGCGATCGCTCAATTCATTAATTTGTTTAGCATTCATCAGTGGGTTAGTATTTTTCTCTCCCTGTCATAACAAAAAAGCGACAAGAACGGGAGATAGTTCTTGCGTAAGTTCTATTTATCAATCCTAAATGATTTAAAAACCTATCTCTACCGCCTATCTACCTTATCTCCCTCAATTAGAACTGCCATACTCCATCCCATTAGCCTCAGCGTAACGGTGCATAAAACGCATAAAGCGTTCCCAATGATCATCTTGTTCAATTTCAAATTGGCATTCTACCCGTTGTAATTCATCACCCTCATCACCACCAAAAATAAACTTAGTTGAAGAAGGAGTTACGCTAATTTCACCTTCTTCATCAGTTAACAGTAAGGAATTTAAAGATGGTTTTGTAAAACTATTAAAGCCTTCTAAAGCTTGTAATTGATTAAAAGTCATAGCGACAATGCGGTTTCCCGAAACTTTGCCACGTCGCAAACTCACATTGCTGAGTTCTTCAAAAATGCCTGCAAAAAACTGAATTGTGGGTGGGGTAGATGTCATGAAAAATGCCAAGTTACAAATTTATCTTGGGGGATAATACTGAGGGTTAATGGCTGGTGATTGATAGCCAGTCATTGGGATGTTATTAGGGACAGTAGGATTCATTATAGGTGATTGATAACCACTTATGGGCATCATCCCAGTAGTATTCGGTACGGGAGAACTAATGGACGGGGATGGATAAGTATTTGTGGGGATATTGTTATTGATTGTATTTGCTGGGCTACTTTGACTGAGGTTTTCGTAAGTAATCCGAGAAATGGAACTAATGAGTTTTTCGGCACGGGGGTCGTTATTTGGGCGTTTGACCATCAAGGAAATGATGTAACGCTTACCATTGGGAATATCCACTAAACCCGTATCTGCCAACATTGTGCCAATATCACCTGTTTTGTGGTAGATTCTGGCACCTGCACCTAAACCAGAAGGTAGGAGATTATCTCTTTCGGTACGACGCATAATATCCAACATGATATCGCGCGATCGCAGACTCACAAAGTTACCTTGATTCAGCATTGCCATCAAGTTACCCAATTCTCTGGGACTGGTGATGTTTGTGCCTTGTAAATCTGGCAATTTATTTTTAATTACTGTTGTGGTTAATCCCCAACTGCGAAAACGTTGATTTAATGCGTCTATGCCTCCCAGTCGCGCAATCAGCATATTTGTGGCTGTGTTGTCGCTGATGGTAATCATTTTGGTGGCAACTTCCAAGGCACTATACTGTGTGCCAACAGGCTTAAATTGGAAATTCCCCGAACCACCAGCTATCATATCTTGCTGCATGGTCAGCATTTCATCTAGGCGAATTTTGCCTGCATCAACATCTTGGAAAAATGCTACCAAAATCGGGACTTTAATGGTGCTGGCGGCAGGAAAACCAACGGCAGCATTAATATCTACATAGCCACCATTATCTAAATCAACTAAGAAAATACCCGGTGTGAGGTCTGGGGTGGTAGCTGCCAAATTCTGCACAGCATTTTTGAGTGGAGTAATTTCTTGGGACAGGTATAAACCGGAAGTTGGCGCTACAGGATTAGGGGTGCTTTGTGACTGAACTTGACTAGAATTATTAGTATTTGATGACACGGGCGAGTTGGAATTGATGCGAGTAGCCGGGTCGAGAGCTGATAATACTGTACCAACGATCGCACCCATACCGACTCCCACAATTAACAATCGCAGGATATATAACATCGTTCTCGCCATTGGCTTGAGCCGTGTCTTTTTTGACACTCTTTTAGTTCCTTTGGGCTGTGGCGGCTTTTGTACCCGCACTGTTTTTACCTTAACAGTGTTGGGGTACGGGGGTGGAACATAAGCGGGTTTTCTGGGGATGGGTTTGACAGCCGTTGGCATGACTAGCCCTGGTCTTGGCCGGGGAACTCCGCCCATTGCGATCGCGCCTGATGCCAGCATCTGTTCTCTACCCACAGGTCGTTGTTGTGGCTGAGGAACTTTCACTTTTTTTGGTTGTGCTTTTGGAGCTTTGCGCGATCGCGGGCGGCCATTTACGGGTTGTCGCCGCGAGAAAGCTCTTAGTTTGTCACTTGATTCTGTCACTGGTACTCCTTGTGACTCACTCGAATTTTTTCTTGCAGACTTCCGGCCTAAAACTGACTGTTCATACAGCTTGATGCTGAAATCAACGTTGACTACTCAGTAGTGTGTTTAGTTTAAGCCATATTATCTATTTTGAGGGAGATTCCGTATATATTAATCGATACATCATAAGTTTTCATCATCATTACGATTGTTTAGCACCCACTCTACTTGCCGAAAAATCCCCCGCAGCATTGCCACTTCATTAGTTGTCAGTCGGGCGCGATTATATAGTTGGCGAAATTTCTCCATCCGACTCGCGGCTGTATGGGGATAGAGATAACCAATATCTAACAGTAGGGATTCTAATTGTTGGTAGTAGGCTTCTACCAGTTCAAAAGGTGCTAATTCTGTTGGTTGACTGATCTGCGGTTGGGCGATTTCTACCTGTTGCGCCAGTTCATAACAACAAATTCCGACAGCCGTGGCTAAATTTAATGAGGGATATACCTCACTGGTGGGAATGCGGATAAATCGCTGGGCATAATTCAATTCTTCATTAC
This sequence comes from Aulosira sp. FACHB-615, assembly GCF_014698045.1. Classification (GTDB taxonomy): domain Bacteria; phylum Cyanobacteriota; class Cyanobacteriia; order Cyanobacteriales; family Nostocaceae; genus Nostoc_B. Next base: position 208,401 of record NZ_JACJSE010000003.1, on the reverse strand, counting down.
TTAATCCCCGGTCTTCTCTGCCAAAAATCAACGCCGAGGGTTTGTCTGGTTCTGCGAGTAACCAAGGTAAGGCGGTACGGGGTGTTTCTAATGGTGTTCCCCAATCACGCACACGCGCAGTAGTGGCGATCGCTCTGACGCATCCTTGCAAAGCCTCTGGTAAAGTTGCTACTTCTAGGGCAGATTCTAAAATATCCTTGGCATGGACAGCCATTTTCATTGCTTCTGGCGATCGCGGGTCACATTGGGGGTTAACTAATATGAGGTTGTACAAACCAAAATTTTTCATCACACGAGCGATCGCACCCACATTAATTGGGCCAGCTGGTTCTACCAACACAATCCTGACCCCAGTTAATGCCATTTTTTATTTCTCCATATCTTTTACTTTGTGCATTTTACATAATTAGTGATTAAAACCCACAGAAAAGCACCAAGATACTATAAGTTTTTATTCAATAGGACAGTTGGGACTAGGGCCTTTTAAAGAATAGTGATCAACCTGCACCCAGCTATCTTGTCCTAAAGCCCAGAAACCAGTAAAAATGTTATAAGTGGTAGCATTCCCAGTACGGAACTGTAACGTTAGCTTTGTATATTGTGGTAAACTGCCAAACTTGAGTTCAGACCAAACTTTCTGTTCAGTATCACGCACTCCAAAATATCCATCTGTGACATTGGGTGATGTCCGCACATAAGCTTCTAATATATAGTTAGAATTGGGCTGGAGGCGTACTTGCTGACGAATGCCATTCCAATCCGAAACATTCCGCATCCAGGCATTATTTTTACCACTAAAACTATATCCTTTATTCACATCAAAACCTGCACGTCCTTCAGTTTCCCAATAAGATGAGGGATGTGGTTGTTGCTCAAAGTCTAGATTGCCATAAGGGGCTGTACATGATGCTTGTCCTTGATTTATAGAAATGTTAGTTAATAATATCGAACTAACAGCAACAGTAAAAATATTAATGAATATGCTTTTGGTAAGCAATTTTATATTTTGGGGTAATTTTATTAAGTAATCAGCTAATTGATTGGACATAATCTTAAGTAAAACAGCTTAAATAATTTACGCTATATCATTGCTGTAGAGACTGGGTGTAAGGGTTTTAGGTAAATCCTACACCCCTTCACCTTCTCCCCAATCCTTGTTTTTTTATGCGTCAAACATCAGCATTAATTGTTGGAGATGTTTAATACTATGAACAACTTACCGATAGAGTGGATTGGTGATGATAAAAGTTGCATCCTGTCTGAATAAATCACTACCATCTGATGATTCTAACCACAACTCAAAATTTTTGTGGCGGATGTAGTGTGCAGGAAAGTTTAGAGATTCAAATGAACTACTATGAGGATTATCCCCAAATAGTCTATTCTTAATGCAAAAGGTAGCATCTTCTCTAAATAACTGCTGATTGATTCTCCTGGACAACTTGATCTGGAAATTTTCGTGTCTTAAGAAGTGACCTGGAAAGTTAACAGATTCAAATGAGCTACATTTGTTATTTGCTAATCCTGGAACTATTTTAAAGGTTGCATCTTTTCTTCCAAGTTCATCACCAATTGGCTCTATATAACCTACGAAATTTTTGTGGCGAATATAGCGATCGCTGAAATTATACGACCTAAAAGAAACCGCTTCATTGCTGTTTTGAGACTGCACTGATGAAGCTGATATCAGCAAGATTCCCCAAATTGAGAAACCTAAAGTTGAAACACTCAATAATTTTTTTAGCCAGTTAAATTTCATTGAAATAACTACTGATACATATACTAACAGTAGTTTAACTGAGATTTTTTCAGCTTAAAATGTTTTTTTGATGAAAAAATCAGTAAGAAATACTCAAGCTGTGACTAGTACAACAAGGCAAAAGGAAAAAGAAAGAATAATGATACCACAAGCCTTTTAGCAATTTCTTATGGACTGTTTATTTACGCCTTATTGTACTAGTTTGTTTTATCTACTGCTTGTCTGAAATGAAGATATGCGTGGGAGATATAGAAAATTTTCGGGTATGAGTAAAAGTTTCGTTCATACCCCAAACCTATTCTTAGCTTTATGATTCTGTAACTTGAGAAGAACGCAACCGACGTTGACGACGCAAATAAGCTAAACCAATTCCTGCTAACAATGTACCCCCCATTGTGATTGGTTCTGGTACAGGTTCCGCATTTCTAGGAGTTAGCAAGACATAACCGTAGCTCTTACCATTATCACCTTGAGCTAGAATTTGTCCTTTATTATTAATGGCGATCGCAGAGTAAAAGTCCCATCCTAAACTGGGATCTGTGAGAGTATCTAAGTCAAATATTCCTGTACTTTCGCTCCAGAAAAAAGCACCATTACTACTATCTCCAACTACTTGGCCAGAATCATTAATGGCATTGGGGTAAATATAGGTACTATCGTCTAAAAAGCTGATATCAACTATACCGCTTTCTTGACTCCATAAAAAACCTCTGGTAATTGCATCTTTTTCCCAAAAAAATATGACTTGTCCAACATGGTTGATACCTGTAGGTAAATATCTATCTTCACCTGGAAGGAGGTTAAACAAAGTCAATCCTGTTTCTTGACTCCACAAAAAAGCACCACCTTGTGCTGAACCTACTATCTGACCATGATTGTTTATTCGATAGGCAAAAGGCTCTAGCTGTATTGGTGCGATTTCTACTACACTAGTGTCTTGGCTCCACAAGATACTAGTCCCTATGTTGTGTTCTACAATCACCTGACCATGATCATTGATATCGTAGGGAGTACTATCAACAGCAACACCGTAATAGGCATTTACATCAGAACTAATATCAGTGATATTCCCATTACTATCCCACAACACAGCCACATTGGTAGAATAAGGAGTAGAAGAGATGCCTACTACTTGACCATTGTTATTAATAGCCCTGGCATTACTATAATTTCCTCCAGTAAAATTACCTAACTCAACCAATCCATCCTTTTGGCTCCAAACAACAGCCTGATTATTGTAACTACCAACTACTTGACCATGATCGTTGATATCCATAGCGAAAAATCTTGAATCAAGGTCAGTCACATCATACAAAATTGCTGCCATTGCAGAGGTATTAATCCCCAATGTCATGAATACGGCGCTACCACTCACAATCGCTAGATTTTTGATTTTTGTTGTTAATCTGTCGATTTTCAACATATACTTTACTCCTCATGAAATATCAATTTGTAATCACAAGTTCATAAATCTATCTTTTGGTAGTTGTCTCGCGTAAAAGTTACCAAAAGTTATATCAGTCAAGAATTGCAATGCGAAGTTTGCAAATGCCAGGATTATAAAATTCAGTGTTTTTTCTCCTGATTAAAAGATTGAGTCTTCACAAAAAATCTATATAAATAACACGAAAAATTTATAATCTTTAATACACTTGTTTGTGTTCTCATAACAAAGATTTATTGAGACAACAGATCATCTCAATTAATTAAGATTTACATCAACTTTGATTAACTAAGTCAAAATACATCCAAAACTATCTGAAAATTTAATCATTAGTGTTGATGAAATGACTAGTTAGAAGCTTTGTATAGTCAAGCGATCGCCTAGAATTTTCATCAACCTAGAGATAAATTTTAAGTTTTGTTAAATTAATAACTTTTAATACGCATCTTCAAAAACATGCAGTATAACGTAGCAGTGCGAGTAGTAAGTTAGACACAAAAGTTAAATTATTATTTAAAACTCATGGTTTTCAGAAATATTTTTGCTGTGACTAATTTGCTTTATTTGCGGCTTGTCTGAAATTAAGATATGTGTAGGAGAACCCAAAAAATGCAAAGTATTGTGAAAAGAACTATTTTACTTTCCACTACAGCAGCGATCGCAGTTACATTTACAGGTTGCGGCGAAAGCAAAGTAGCTCAATGCAATAAAATTATCAAAGTTGCCAATCAAGCAGTAACCTTAAGTCAAGAATTTAGTAAAAATTCGCAGCGCGATACAGGTTCTAAAACATTCACAGAAATTGCAGATAAACTTGGTAATTTGGCGAATGAAATGAAAGCATTAGAAATTAAAGATGAAAAATTAAAAGGCTTTCAAGGACGATTTATCAAGTTATATCAAGATACCAGCAAAGGTTTCCGTGATACTGCTGCTGCTTTTGATAAAAAAAATCTCAAAGCCGCAAACACTTCTCTAGCATCCTTAAAAAAGAGTGGTAGTGATGAAAGTGCAATAGTAACTGAAATTAATAGCTACTGTTCTGGGAAGTAACGTCAAAAACCGGATTTGGCGTAGGTTGGGTTTAGCTATCGCCTTACCTAAGCTAAAATTATCCTTAACTTCTTTTGCTTTTTAACTTTTAACTTTTGCTTTGTTCGGTCATTCACCTTTACACCTCTTGATTTAATAGGTTCCTAAAAGGGGAAGTACCTTTTTCTTTAATATCTCAATTAAAGTTGGTTCCATATATTCAAAATCATCTGGAATATCTAAACAGATGATTTTCTTATTTTTAAGAAAAGGTTGAAAGTTTTTTGTTAACTTGCGTTTATGGGACTGTTCCATCACAAAAATAATATCAGCCCATTCAATTGCTTCTGTTGAAACTGGAACTTCAGCGTAATGGTCTAATCCTGCTGAGTCAGTTTCTAGTCCTTCATATTCTGCAAATACTACCTCAGCCGTAGGACTCCGTAATCTATTTTGGCTACAGATAAATAATATTTTTTTCATTAATTGATACTATCATATATAGGAATCCGGTTTGATTTCTGAATTTATTTGTGTAGGTAGGGAATAGGGAATAGGGAATAGGGAGTCGGGAGTAGGAAAGAAGCCTGATCTGAGTGTACTGATTTTTTTCCCAAATCAAATATGAGTCCTATAGCAATTTCCACTTAATCTATAATTTCAATTTGATAACTATAACCTTGCTCAGTTAAAAATAACTGACGATGACGGGCAAAATCTTCTTCACAAGTACGTAGCGAAACTAAAGTGTAAAATTGCGCGGGACGACCATCAGATTTAGGGCGTAAAACTCTACCCAAGCGTTGGGCTTCTTCTTGGCGAGAACCATATTTACCAGATACTTGAATGAGAATATCTGCATCTGGTAAATCAATGGCAAAGTTACCAACTCTGGATAAAACGAGTCCGCCTAATTCCCCTTCTCGAAAACTTTGATATAGTTTTTCTCGCTCTTTTTCGGGGGTTTTACCAGTAATTAAAGGTAGTTGGGTAACTTGGGCGATCGCTTCCAATTGCGACAGAAATTCGCCAATAATTAAAATGCGGTGTCCTGATTCTTTTGCTAACAAGTCTTTGATAACTTGCAGCTTGCGCGGATTTTCGGCGGCGACACGAAACTGATTGCGCCTCGGTGCTAAAGCATATTCCATTTGGCGTTCTTTATCTTGAGATACGCGAATTTCTGTACAACTCGCCGTGGCGATAAAACCTTCACCTTCTAATTCGCGCCAGGGGACATCATACCGTTTCGGCCCAATCAGGGCGAAAACATCACCTTCTCTACCATCTTCCCGAATCAAGGTGGCGGTGAGTCCCAAGCGGCGACGGGCTTGCAGTTCTGCGGTGATGCGGAAAACTGGCGCGGGGAGGAGATGAACTTCGTCGTAAATGATTAAACCCCAAGAACGCGCACTAAATAAATCAAAGTGGGGAAAGTCACCGTCGCGCTGATGGCGATAAGTCAGAATTTGATAAGTTGATAAGGTAATCGGCCCTGTATTTTTGACTTCGCCACTGTATTCTGCGATCGCATCTTCTGGTAAATCTGTTTTATCTAGTAATTCCCGCCGCCACTGTCGCACCGATGTTAAACTAGTTGTTAGTACAAGTGTACTCTCTTGCACGGCAGCTATCGCAGTCATACCGACAATTGTCTTACCTGCACCGCAGGGTAACACGATTACGCCACTGCCACCTTGTACTCTTCCCGACTGATAAAATGCTTCTGCTGCTTGACTTTGGTAGTCCCGCAGCAGAAATTTTTTGCCTGTGCGTGTTTCTTCGCGCAATTGAATTGCTAAAGCATCGCCTGTGACATAACCTGCAATATCTTCCGCCGGATAACCAGCCGCTAACAAAGCCTGTTTGAGTACGCCGCGCAAACTCGCCGCGACTTGAAAGCAAACTTCAGAAAGACGCGCACCTAATAATGGTGCAACTTGCTTATCCCGTGACAGCAACTCTGCTAAAGGCTGGTCACTCATCCGCAGCAGTAGATTATCTCCATCCCGTTCAATTACAGTTAAGCCATAGCGACTACCCAAAGTGCTGATTTCTTGGGCGACTGCTTCCGGGATGGGATATTTGGCATATTCCCGTAACGCTGCTACCATCGCCTCCACCTGCAACCCCGCCGCTCGTGCATTCCAAATACTTAGCGGTGTAATTTGGTAAGTGTGGATATGTTCGGGACTTTTGATTAGTTCAGCGAAAGGAGCGATCTCTTCTCTGGCTTTAGCGGCTGTGGGAGAATGTACTTCTAAAAGAATAGTGCGATCGCTCTGCACAATCAGCGCATTTTCTGGGATGTAAGTCATAATTTTGTCAGCTAAATCCTACGAAATATAATTTAGTAATTCTGTCGAGTAATAGTATAGATAGCCTAAAATATTAAAGTAATGAAAAGGTAAAATCATCATAGTTGTTGGGTTTCGCTGGCGCTGCACTCAACCTACAATACCTAAAAGATACAAAATATGTTTAAAAAGCAGAAGTGAGGTAAACTTGTGCAAATACTAGAACCACAATATTTTACCATCCAAGAATATTTAAACTTAGAAGACAAAGCTGATTTTAAAAGTGAGTATATTGACGGAAGAATTATTCCAATGGCTGGTGGAACTGTAAATCATAATCGAATTTCTGGTAATTTTTATGCTATTTTGAATTTTGCTTTTAGGCAACAAGATTATGAAGTATTTAACAGTGATATGCGTTTGTGGATAGCTAAACAACGTATTTATACATATCCCGATATTTCTATTGTTGTAGGTAAAATAGAATTTCTGGAAAATAGGACAGATACAATTACGAATCCAAAATTAATTGTTGAGGTATTATCAAAATCTACTGAAAGTTATGATAAAGAAGGGAAATTTAAAGCATATCGTACCATACCATCTTTTGAAGAATATTTACTAGTTGAGCAGGATAGAATTTTTGTAGAACATTTTTATAAAACTGCTAATAAACGATGGTCTTTACAAGAATATGATGCCGAAGATGAGTTGATTAATTTAGTTACTGTTCCCTTGGAAATTAAATTACAAGATTTATACAACAAGGTAGAGTTTGAAGTTAAATCTGATGTTTAACAATGATCGCTCACATTAAACTACCGATTTCTATAACCACCATTAATCACAATATCTTTAATACATAAATAAATAATCAATACAGTTACTAAAAACTGCATAAATTGTAAAATTGGGTCTAATCGCCAGCCTTGAAAAATCAGAATCATCCCCGAAGTTAGCAGAAAAATAGGGATAATTATAGTTTGAAAAACATAAAGAATTAAAGAGAAAGTTTCTAATCTTCTAGCGCGTTGAATCAGCAGAATTATCATAGCCAGTATGTAAGCTACAGCAAAAATAATCTGCACAAAACCAATCAAACTGGCTACATTGAAACCAAAATTTACTTGCATTAAAATTAAGTCATTCATGAGGAATTTTAACCACTCAACGCAATACTATAACCCAACTTTTTCACGGCATTACGGAATTTAGTTTCTGATTCGCTAGGCACAACTAAATGCTTTTCTCCAGCTAAGAAACACAGCTTTTTCGTGCGGGAATCGTTGGCGATTAATACAGCTAAAGCAGCATCAGTGCATTCTATCAACCGAGCTTGACCGCGATCGCGCAAACTATTGCCTCGCGCTTCAATATCTGCTAAAAATTGATTGGCGGTTTCTGGTATTTCATGACCACTCCGGGCTTGCAGAAATTCTCGTAATTGGGTGATGCTTTGTCCTTCTTCTATCGCACCCAATAACTTAGCTGTCTCTAACCGCCACACCGCATCCGAAATTTTTTGGGCGTAGACATCCAGTACCAGAGTATCAGCAGGGGTGAGTGGTTCGCCAGTCGCGGCTATTTCTAAATTTGGTAATACGCGAAATACCGCCCGTACTTCTAACGGTGGCGGTGTATAGTCGTTTTGCAAACCCAAGCAGTATGCACCCAAGGGTGTTAACTGCATACACATCAAACCATCGTAACGGCTGAGAAATGGTAAGTCATCGGTTCCCCATAAGTCGGTATAATCAGGACGAACGCCGCCGGGGTTAACATAGCCGATATTAATCATTCCCAAAGTGGCAACATATTCAAATAACAGACATAAAGCATATCTGCCTTGCAAAATCTCCCAATCATCGCCACCATTACCTAAGCTACCGTAATGGGAGTCACTAATATACAAATTCCCAGGATTGCGCGTAACTTCAAAATGGTAGCCTTTGGCGAGAATGCAGCGAAACAGTTCATTAACGCCCATCCAACGCCCCACAGGACACTCGGCTAAGGCTTTGGTAATGGCTTCGCGGCGTTTGTCTGTGGCTGTTAAACCTTGCTTACCTTTGCCTGTTTGCCCTTTAATAGCATCTATGCGGCGTAATTCGTCTAATACTTTATTTTTTAGCCATTTTTTCCAGATATTGCGGATGGTGGTTGCGGGTGGGTTTGTCAGGGCTTTTTGTCCAGTTTTGGTTAAGACTAGACGTTTGCTAGAAAGTTCGGCTAAACCTGCGGCTTGGACTAACATTGCCCAGGCGAAGGGCTTAATAAAACCGATTTTTTCGTATGATGGTGTAGATGGGTCGTCGTTGTAATAATCGCCACCAGTTAGTACAGAGGCGATCGCACTCATACCACTATTATTTGGATATCCGGTTTTATCGCTAACACTGAGTTTTCCGGCATTAATTAATCGCAGTACCGCGAGTAAATCTTGTTGTGCAGCAGTTTCCATTTCACACTGCTTGACGACAATTTCTTTTTCATGGGTTTCTCGTTCGCGGGTTTTCCAGTTCCATTCTCGCCACTGCAAACGAAAAACCTCTGGACATTTATCTAAACTAGTAATCGAAAATTCTGCTGGTGGCAAAACAAATGCTTTCAAGCGTGTTTGTAAATCTTGAGGAATAATCTGTCCGTAGATAAATAAACACAACAACGATGGTTGACGCTTGTAACCGAATGCGTCAGAAGTTCCCCAATTGGGTTCTTCCAGATATTTAGCATAGAAACTTGTAGCGTTAAACAAACCATCTGTGTTGTAAATTGTTTCCGCTACTGCCTTTTGTTGCAGATGATCTAGTTCTCGCCACAATTGTTGCAGATTTTCCCCCACAAGATAACGGTGAATCACTGTAATGATTTCCGCTTTGCGTGTGGGTTTGCTATTAGTATTTAGTAACGCTGCCAGCTTTTTTAGTTGATCAACAGATAATTGTTGTAAAGCCTCATCAACTGTGGAAATGCTTAACTGATCCTGATAGTAAGGCATGGCAATGCACTGGAAATAACCTGCGATTTTCGACCTATAAGCAAGATAGGTTTAGGAAAATCTTACAATATTAAGTGCTGAGTGCTGAGTGCTGAGTGCTGAGTCAAGAAAATATACTAACCTCTAGTCTCTAACCTCTAACCTCTAACCTCTAACCTCTAACCTCTAACCTCATTTCTTTTTTGAAGAATAATTCTGAGATTGATTTTCTTGGCGTAATTGTTGTCTGCCATTGGTGATAATTCTTAACATATCTTTGAGGTCTTGCTCGATATTTTCGAGGACAGTATCGGCATATTGATCAGCACCATCTTCAATTTCTTGGGCTTGTGCGATCGCAGTTTGACGCATTTGTTCTAATTCTTCCATACAAACTTGCCGCCTGCGTTCAATTTCCGCAAGGGTTTCTTGCATCATCGCCTCGCATTCTTGCTGGGTTTTGCGCCGTAGCTGTTCTGCTTCGTGTTCCGCCTGCCTGAGAATATCACTTTCTGCCAAAATTTGCGCTCTTTTGGCTTGGGCAGCTTCGACAATTTGCTGTCCATATTCTTCGGCTTCTAACATGACATCTTGCTTGTGTTGCAAAATTTCCGTTGCTTCTTGGAACACCGAAGGTAAAGAAACGCGAATAAAATCAAGCTGTTCAAAAAGTTTGTCTTCGTCTATTAATGTGCGCCCCGTTAGGGGAACTCGCCAACTCGACAAAATCAAATCTTCTAAACGGTTGAGTTCTTGCTGAATATCTACTCCTGTTCGGGAGTTGTCCCCGTTGCCGACTCCATTGGGATACTCTGGAGGGGCGGGATAACTGCCGTTGTGGTTGGGTTCGCTATTGGATAGTTGTGGTTGTAACATTTGTGTATATCTAAAGCAATGTGCGGGGGAACAAGATGATCGACAGAACCACCAAATCTTGCGATCTCTTTTATCACACTACTACTTAAAAAACTATACTCATTTGATGTTGCGAGAAAAACTGTTTCAATTTGAGTAGAGAGAGTTTTATTCGTGTGCGCCATCTGTAATTCTACTTCAAAGTCAGAAATTGCTCGTAAACCGCGTAACAACACTTGTGCTTGGCGCTGTTGGGCATAATTTACAGTCAACCCATCAAAACTATCTGCTTCAACATTTGGTAAGTGTTGTGTAGCTATCCGAATTTGTTCTAATCGTTGCTGCACAGTAAACAACGGTACTTTATGAGGATTCCGCAATACAGCGACAATTACCTTGTCAAACAGCCGACTACCACGTTGAATAATATCAAGGTGTCCTAAAGTAATGGGATCAAAACTGCCGGGATAGATAGCAATCACAATATTCGATGTATCACAGTTATTGAGGTGATTATATCGGATTCCACTGTGCGGAGTTGGGAGTGGGGAGTTGGGAGTTGGGAGTGGGGAGTTGGGAGTTGGGAGTGGGGAGTGGGGAGTGGGGAGTGGGGAGTGGGGAGTTGGGAGTTGGGAGTGGGGTAGACAAGGTAGAGAGGGTAGATAAGGTAGAAAGATTGCTCCCTTGTCCCCCTTGTCCCCCTTGTCCCCCTTGTCTCCCTTGTCTCCCTTGTCTCCCTTGTCCCCCTTGTCCCCCTTCCCTCTAACCTGTCACCTGTCACCTCTAACCTGTCACCTCTAACCTGTCACCTCTAACCTGTCACCTCTAACCTGTCACCTCTAACCTGTCACCTCTAACCTGTCACCTCTAAAGCCCATACTGACGATAAACCTCACTCGCCGCGCGATGGATGAGAGAATGTCGCCACACTAGAGATTGCATATCATCGGCGTATCCACCCCCAATTACACAGGCGACGGGATAACCTGCGCTGACACAGGTATGTAAAACTTGCATTTCTCGGCGAAATAGTCCTGTGTCAGTTAAAGCTAATTTGCCCAAGCGATCGCCTATATGAGTATCCACCCCCGCATCGTAAAATACTAAATCAGGACGAATCTCTGATAACAAATCTGGCAAATATTCAGCCAAGGTTTGCAAATAAGCGTCATCTTCCAGTCCTATAGGAAGAGGCACATCTAAATCACTTTTTTGTTTTGTACCGGGAAAATTAATTTCACAGTGCATTGAAAAAGTAAATACACTGGCATCATCCTCAAATATAAAAGCCGTACCGTCGCCTTGATGTACATCCAAATCGACTATCAGAATTTTCTGCACCAGTCCGAGTTTTTGTAAAACGCGAGATGCGATCGCTAAATCGTTGAAAATACAAAAACCAGATCCATAATTGGGGAAGGCGTGATGAGTTCCCCCAGCCGTATTGCAAGCTAAACCCTGACTTAACGCCATCTGAGCCGTGAGTATCGTACCACCAACCGCCACACAGGTACGATTGACTAAAGCTGGACTCCAAGGCAACCCGATGCGGCGTTGGGCTTTATAATCTAGGGTTCCATCACAATATGCTTGCACATAACTTGGTGTATGCACCAACTCAATCAACGCTGGCGATGGACGCTGCGGAGTGTGAAACTGTTCTATTTGCGCCACACCATCATTTAGTAGTAATTCATACAATTTCCTAAACTTAGCCATCGGGAAACGATGTCCTTCTGGTAAAGGTGCAACATAGTCTGAATGATAAATTATTGGCAAGTCCATATTATGTATTTTTTACCATATTCTGATACTAAATATACCTGAAGATTAAAATAATTCTGTCTTTGCAAGATGAGTTTTAGCAATAATTGTTTTATAATATTGCTTTAATTTTTGTCGTTAAATTTGAGAAATCACATTAATTATGACCCAGTGGATTTTACCGGCCGCCCTAATTTTATTTAGCTTGTTAATTGGTATAGTTTGCGAGAAATTCTTATTTCATAAGTTCAAAAAAATCATTATCCAAAAACATATTCCTGGCAGTCGGATAATTTTTCATGCTTTACATCGGGTCACTTTTATTTGGTTTCTATTAGCTGGTTTTTCATCAGCCTTAGTCGCTGCTTCTCCCAACCTCAGCCCAGAATTAAAAATTGTCTGCCAAAAAATCATCACAATTATTTTTCTTTGTTCCCTTACTTTAGTTTTAGCAAGGCTGACTGCTGGTTTTGTCAATTCCTGGACACGGAAAGCAGAAGGAGTTTCAGCCTCACTAATTTCTAATTTGGCGAAAACGGCAGTTTTTATCTTAGGGATATTAATTATCTTACAAACATTGGGAGTAGCAGTTACACCGCTAGTCACGACTTTAGGAATTGGTGGTATAGCAGTTGGTTTGGCACTGCAAGATACTTTAGCAAATTTATTTTCTGGTTTTTACTTAATTATTTCTAAACAGGTAAGAACTGGTGATTATGTCAAACTTGATGCTGGACATGAAGGTTACGTTACAGATATTACTTGGCGCAATACTACAATTAGAGAGCTTTCCAATAATGTGGTGATTGTCCCTAACTCAAAATTAGCCTCAGCAATTTTCACCAATTACCATCTTCCCGCCAAGGAAATTACTTTAACAATGAATGTGGGAGTTAGTTATGACAGCGATTTAGAACAAGTGGAACAAGTGACTGTCGAAGTCGCTAAAGATGTCATGCGAGAAATTGCCCCAGAATTAATTGCCAATGAACCTTATATTAGATTTCATACATTCAACGATTTTAGTATCGATTTTACTTTGTATATGCGAGTCAGTGAATACTTTGATCAGCGCATGGGTAAACATTTGTTTGTCAAGAAATTACACAAACGTTATCAAGAATTAGGGATTTCAATTCCATTTCCCATTAGAGAGATTTATGTTCAGAATAATAATTGAATCTAGGGGCTAGTACAACAAGGCAAAAGGAAAAAGAAATAATAACGATAACACAAGCCTTTTAGCAATTCCTTATGGTCACTGAGCGTAGCCGAAGTGTGGTCTGTTTATTTCCGCCGACCTGTACTAGAGTATATGTAATATCATGTCCGATAAAAGACTTATCATAAAAACCGCAGACTTTGTTGGGCTACGCGATCGCTACACCCAACCTACTATTCTCTTAACTGAACCGTATTGAGTCATAGAGATAAAAAAGAAGGTAAAAGATAGACAATCAAAAATGATTTTCATCTTTTACCTTTGAGTTGTATCCTACTGTGCATTGGTAGAAACGATGAATAGCGTTTCTACAAAACTTGAATATTATCTTCTACCAGGAGTTCTCCCACCTTCGTCGTTGCTACCACCGTGGGGATGAGAGTTACCAGGATCGCAGCCTTCAGAACCGTTACCAATTCCTTGGTTACAATGACGGCGGCGTTTTCTGGTTGCGGTTGTATTACTTTCTTCCAGTTCGGCTTGCTGCTGTGTTTGTTCTACAGCGTACTGAGAGTTAATCTCGACAGCTTCACCAGTGCTGACTAACGCTTTATATATCAAGGCTGCAACTTCGGCTCTTGTGGCTACCTTGTCAGCATTCAAAGTTTGAACATTGGGATAATTAATAACAATACCGCGTTCTGTGAGAGCAGCGATCGCATTTCGCACATCACTGCGAATAGTTGCAGCGTCGGAGTAAGCCGCCAAAATTGATTCTGTGGAACCACTAAAGGTGTAGTTTAAGCCTCTAGCTAACGATAGCAGTACTTCCAAACGAGATAAGGCTTGTGTAGGGTTAAATTTATTCCCCGAAATTTCGAGAAAGCCTGTAGAATAAGCCTTACGGATAGCAGTGTAAGCCCAATAATTGGCCGATACATCTCTAATGCTCACAGTCTCACGAATGTTAGCTTTTTGAAAGGCTTGGCTAATCATCGCGGCAAATTGGGCGCGAGTTACCTGTTCATCGGGGCGGAAAGTTCCATCAGGAAAACCTTGAATAACTTGCAAAGCTGCTAACTCGGCAATAAAATCACTAGCCCAATAGTTACTCGAAACATCGCTAAACTTAAACTGGATACCTTGAGCTACACCAATTTCCCGGTAACTCATCATCATTTGACCGATGTCATAAGTAGAACTATCATCATCACTAACTTCGTTAAGTTCTACTAAACGGCCGGGTTCAGCTTTTAAAGCTTCTGCCAAGCTGTAACTGAAAGTGCTGATTGTTTGGCGTATTAAGGCAAATTTACCACTACTCAAGGATGTCGGATAAATGCTATTTGCTGCAACTGAGGAGACATTTTCTGCTTCAAACTGGTTGACTTTCACAGTTTGGGAACTGCTGAGAAAAGTTACACGTTGGTCGCTAACTTGGGTAAAGTAGTCGTAAGTGGTGCTATCAGAATCAATTGTGCCGTCTTCATCGGCATCAACTCCGTAGACAGTGCGAACAACTTGATATTCGCTGGGATTAGCCGCCAAAATTAAGTTCACAGTGCTGAATGCTGATAAACATTCAAATTCGCTGTAGCCAATAAAGCGGTTTTGAGTATCGTATAATCGAACAACTATGCGATCGCCTGCTTTAATACCTTTAACAAATTTTGCTCTGTGCTTGAGTTTATATTTGTAGTCACCGAGAAATCTTTCTTTTAAGAAATTGTTGTGGCGTTTAGATTTCAAGGAAACACGGGCAATGATTTCCGAAAATTCCCCAGATGGTTGCAAAATAGCCAAATTAAAACCCGTCTTTTTGGCTTTAACTGCTGTACTCGCCGCACTCACTTGGGTATTGCGTTGAGCTATGACATTTCGTTGAATCCTAGTACGACTAATTTGACGAGTGCTAGTTTCTCGACGCTCAATTAAAGTTGTCAAACTCTGGGTAGACTCTTCATCAAGTTTGGCAACACTTCCCGACTCATCAGTACGATATACCCAAACTTGCTTGGCGTTGGCAACTACTACATGCCAACCAGGGACTACTGCTTGAGAACAGTTATCTTCGGCTTTTAAACCCAAACAGCCATTAGACCAAGTTTGCTGTTGGGCTTTAATTACACGTAAAGTTGAAGCTTGTGAACCTGTGCGACTGGAAATATCTTCTAAAACAGCATCTTTGACGGATTCTGGTAAATCTGACTCTTTACTACCTAACTCATCTGCTAACAGTTGTTGCGTTGTAGAGTTAACAGGTGTTTGCGCGATGGTGGTAGAGAACCGAGGAGTTGCAGAAGCTGAAAAGATGGGCGAAAACATTGCCACTGAAGTAGCAGCAACGATAACTTGGCTCAAATGAGCAAAAGAACGATTTTTTTTGTGTTTCATCTCACACCATACCAATCGGTGAGTAAGTGAAGAGAATGTAAATTCCCTTGACTTATTAATCCCGTTGTGCAGATGAAATTAACACTTCTACAAATAATTTGGATTACTTAACAATAGTGCGATCGCCTACTCTTTGAAGATGTGTTCACAAAATAGAGCAATCCTAAATAATTTACCGATCCCTCTCTCCCTTATCTCCCTTATGACATCAAACGAGTCACTTCATCTATCGGTAAATTCAACGCACTGGCTATCTGTTCTACATTTAACCCCAAATCTAATAATTTTGGTATTGCGTCATACCGTGCTTGTTCAGCTTGTTGACGCGCTTGTTCTGTTTCTTTATGACTCAAAAGTTTCTGCCCTGTTTGGGGATCAAAAAAGCGTAATTCACCATTAATTAGTCTCAAGTCTAAACCCAAAACTTCACTGTGAATTGACAGCACGCCGTCTGGTAAAAAGTTAGGTGTCAGAGATTGATATTTGCCTTGTACCAACCGAGAACCCTTCAGTTGTGGCTTGAGATAATCACCGGTGGGATCATACTGAAAGTACTCCTGTACACCTAAGAAAGCATATTTTTGGGGTTTATCTTCCTCATCATTTTCTTGGGTACTTGCAGAGGTAATTTCTAAAACAAAGTTAGGCGCTTTACCACCTTCTTGCCAGACTTTGTAACTAGAGCGTTTTTTCTTTTCCACCCCAAAGACAACAAACACATCGGGCGCAATTACAGCACTCGGAATACCTTGCTTATAGTATATATACAGATTTCCTGACACATAAATATCACTACGTGCTTGGAAATAAATATCTAACGCTTCTACTGCATAAATTAAATAATCGCGTGCTGGGTCGCTTTCCGCCATTGGTTTGCCGTCGGAATCGGGATAGAATATTTCGGTTTTGAGTTGGTTACTAGAAATGGTCATAGACAAAAGACCTCAACTCAACTGTAACTAGCTTAAAAATAGCATTTTGGCTGAAATTATATGAAGAAGCAGTAGTGCGCCTATTTTAGCTAATAAAGTCACACACGAGCGATCGCTTAATTAAGCTACTTGCAACGGTTTTGTAGGCAGCATTCGGGGTTCTGGCAGTGGGATATTATCTTCCATCAGCATTTCTACAAAAGCTTCAATTACTTCCTGACCATTTTTGGCAGCTTCCTCGTAAGTCCTACCATGAGTATGAAATTGTTGCCAGGGAAACTCAGGCAAGTGAACCAAGAAAAGTTGATCCTCTTGTGACCATTGAATCACCATGCTGTAGTGATAGATCATTCCTCATCTTCCTCGTTTGCAAGTTTTTCGAGTTCTTCCAACTTTTTCAGTACTCGTTGAATACCTCTTTCTAAATATGATCGCCTACTTTAGTTAACGAAGTAACGCACGAGCGATCGCACTAAAGCATCCGTTGATAGCAAATAATATTAATGTTGGTTTTGTTCTGCTCCACCCAACCTTGTATATTTAGGGAAATGGTAGTAGGGTTTAGTTCCCTGGTGGGAGAAGTGGCAGCAATTCCTTTAAGCTTTCAGGTAGCTTGGATATCCTCTCGCCTACACTAACCATACTATTAGTTTTTATTGCTATGTTTATAACTTTTAATGCTTCATCACAGACTTTTTTTGACATGTTGGAATACTTCATAAGTATTCCTCCACTAACTTCTTCACTCGCTTTTGAAAGACCGCTTGAACCTCTAATTCTGTAACAAATAATTGAATCTTCAATTTTTCTAAGTTCATTAATAAGGAAAATTTTACTTTCTTTATCTATAGCTGAGTCACGAATATTATCTTGTAATTTCCTAATTTCTTGTTGCAATTTTTCTAAATCATGTGGTAAAACTTCTATTAGTTTATTAGATTTGGCTGCTAATAAATCTCCACAAGCATCGATCAAATCTAAAGTTTCTTCAGTTATTTTTCCTTTAATACTAAACCATTCATCATCAAGCATATTTTTGCTTAAAATAAGCACTTGAATTTTATCTAGTGCCTTTAAAAATTTATCCTTATTGGGAATCTCTAAAGATTGGATGTCATTTTTTACATCATTTAACAGTACTATTAATTGTCCAAGTTTTGCGGATATGTCAGTATTGCTAGAAGCATCTGCTCCTAGCACTTTAGCCCAGATGTTTTTAGCCCATACTTTTTTCTGTGTGTGGTTACTTTCATCTTCATCCCAAGCTTCTTTAAGAAGACTGTAAAGTTTTTTACCTGAACTAGTAATTTCTGACATATTGCCAAATAATAAGCATTATGAAAAGCAGCGTTTTTAATAATATATATGTACTAGCAAAATTTTAATAGTAAAAATACGTAAAATTAGATTTTTTGCCCAAAATTTGTTCAAAATAGTACGTATTATCCTCAAAATGAGCGCCTGCTTGAATAATTCATGAAGTCACATATCCACGATTACACGGTAATTCTCTAGACTTTACTATATAAAGTAATAGTTTAGGAATCTTAATAATGACCTTAACCACCCAGCAACTACCATCAGTCGATTTAGAAAAATTTATTTGGACTTGGCAGGGGCATAAAATTCAATATACCGTCATGGGTACGGGTAAGCCTTTGGTTTTAGCGCATGGTTTTGGGGCTTCTATTGGACATTGGCGGAAAAATATCCCGGTGTTAGCCGAGGCTGGTTATCGGGTATATGCTGTAGATTTGTTGGGTTTTGGCGGTTCTGATAAACCACCATTAAATTACTGTGTAGAAATCTGGGTAGAATTACTCAAAGATTTTTGGACGGCGCATATTCAAGAACCTGCGGTATTTATTGGTAACTCCATTGGCGCACTGATCAGCTTGATAGTATTAACAGAACATCCTGAAATTAGTGCGGCTGGGGTGTTAATTAACTCAGCAGGTGGTTTAAGTCATCGTCCCCACGAATTGAACCCACCACTACGTATTGTGATGGCGACTTTTAATCGTGTGGTGCGATCGCCTTTAACTGGTAAATTTGTCTTTAATCGCATCCGCCAAAAATCTCAAATTCGCCGCACTTTATATCAAGTTTACCGCAACCGGGCTGCTGTTACTGATGAATTAGTTGATTTACTTTATACACCTTCTTGCGACCCAGGAGCGCAACAAGTATTTGCTTCCATCCTGACAGCGCCGCCAGGCCCTAGCCCAGAGGAACTTTTACCCAAAGTCGAACGTCCTTTGTTAGTGATTTGGGGCGCTGATGACCCTTGGACACCCATTACAGGGGCGAAGATTTACGAAGAGGCGCGTGAGAATGGCAAAGATATCAAAATTGTTCCCATTCCTAACGCCGGTCATTGTCCCCACGATGAAGTTCCAGATATTGTCAACACCCAAATGATCAATTGGTTAACACAAGTGTGAAGTATGAAGTGTGAAGTCTAAAGTGTTAATTTCAGACTTCATACTTCATCCTTCATACTTTATTTACCGGGTGAGTACCTTTTATTTTGATTGCACTTTGACCAAATCAAACTCAGGTGGTGTGTAATGGAGCTTGATGTGCGTAATAAAGGGACAATTCCCGTAATTCACCATCCCTATTTTTCTGTGCAAGGCTATCGAGTGATTCGAGAATTGGGACGTAATCACGCAGATAAACGTATTACTTATCTTGCAACTGACTGTAAATCTCAACAACCAGTAGTCATCAAAGAGTTCAATCTTGCCCATGAAACTACTGATTGGTCAGGTTCAAAAGCTTACGAACGTGAAATTGCTATCCTGCAAAAACTCCAGCATCCCCGTATTCCCCGCTACATAAATTCTTTTGCAACCTCAAAGAATTTTTATCTAATTCTAGAGTATAAAAATGCTGTACCTTTGGGGGCAAAATATAACTTTTCTCCGACGGAAGTTAAGCAGATAGCCATCTCACTTTTAGAAATTTTGGTTTATTTGCAACAACAAATTGACCCAATTATTCATCGGGATATTAAACCAGAAAATGTTTTAGTTGACGAACAACTCAATGCTTATTTAGTTGATTTTGGTTTGGCTCGCCAACAAAATGCCAAAATCGCTTTCACTACCTTATCTGCTGGTACTCCTGGTTTTCTTCCCCCAGAAGAACAGTTTGGTTATGCTTTGACAACAGCTTCAGATTTATATAGTGTTGGCGCAACATTGATTTGCTTACTCACCAATACCCAAACAGTGAATATTGGTTATGGTGGTTTACAATTTCCCAAATTAGCAAATTATCTCCATCCTAGTTTTCGGTCTTGGTTATGGACGATGGTACAACCTAACTGGAAAAACCGTTATTCAAATGCAGCAACAGCTTTAGCTGCACTCAAATCAATTCCTGTTACGGGTAAGGCTTCTGTCATTGAAATTTTACTGGCTGCAATCAAGTTGAAAAAACGTACAGCGATGTTAGCCTTAGCTGGGTTGGGAATGTTAGCAGTCGGACTAACAACGTTAGTTTTTTCGCAACCAGGCGGCGCAACCCAGCAGTTAGAAGAAAGCCAATCTTTAATTGATTTCCAGTAAACCCGGTGGTGGTAAAATTTCCACGCGCCGAGATGCTATATCTACCACTGGTGTGATTTCTTTGACAAAGGGAATTAAAACTTTTTTGTTGGCTTTTTCATGATTGAGTAATTCCACTTCCAGTAAATCATTACCAGCAGGGATGACATCTACCACTTTCCCCAACAATTCACCGGATGTTTGTAAGAAAACTTCCAAACCAATTAAATCCACAACATGATATTCATCTTCGCCTAATTCGGGGCGATCGCTTGCCGGCACAAATAACCGACAATCACGCAATTCCTCAGCTTGGTTACGATTGTCTACACCAGCTATGCTAATCACATACAAGTTTTTTCCTTCCAAATAACGCCCATCCAATAATTCTATTGGTTGCGGTTCTGTTTGGCCAGGACGCAATAACCAACGTGTTCCCGGTTCTTCAAAGCGTTCAGGAAAATCCGTTTCTGGATAAACTCGTAATTCCCCAGCCAACCCTTGAGGCGCAACAATTTTCCCAATTGCCAACCAATCATCTAAATTGGGGAGTGGGGAGTTGGGAGTTGGGAGTTGGGATTTTTTTTCAGTTTTTTGATTCTTCGGTTTTTTGGTCATTGGTGATTATTCTTCTCCTAGTGTCTACGGTGTACAAAAAAATCTTCGTGTGGTATCCCTGTCCCGCCTCGGAATAAATTCCGAGTCTCTTAGCGCAAGTCCTCTCAAGAGGACTCAAGGAAAAACCCAGTCCACGAAGCGTGGACTTTTGCTATGAGCCTGGAACTTTAGTTCTAGGCGGGATATGGTTTCAATACACAAATTGCGCCTTGTGTATACACTGTAGCCCTCTTCCCGACTCCCCACTCCCGACTCCCAACTCCCTAATTCTCACGCACTCACCGCCGCCTGCTGATAAACTTGCTCGGCGACTTTGGCGAGACGTTGCATAGCAGCTACAATCTCAGCATCACTGCCTGTTAAGCTAATGCGTAAACATTGGTGTTTGTGTGACCATTCTTCTTGTAAACCAGGGAAGAAGGTACTACCAGGAACCACAATTACCCCGACTTTTTTGAGTTCTTGGTAAAATTCCCAATCAGTGATGGGTAAATCTTTCAACCATAACCATGCAAAGATTGCGCCTTCACCACGGTGGAGGAACCAAGGTAAATCTTTAGGCATAGCAGCATCTAGAGTAGTTTCTAGAACTGCAAATTTGTTTTGGTAAAAAGGACGAATGACTGTTGCAGCAATGTCTACTAGTTTACCGGAGTTGATCGCACGAGAGGCGATCGCTTGTCCATAACGAGAAGCATGAATACACAAGTTTGTCTGGAAGCATTCGAGAACTTGAATTAACTTTTCATCACCAATAGCAACACCAATACGTTCCCCTGGTAATCCTGCTTTCGACAAACTCATACAGTGAATAATATTGTCCCCAAATATCGGCTGCATCTCTGTAAAGTTCAACGCCGGGAAAGGGGGCGCGTAAGCAGAATCAATCAACACAGGTACATTGTAATTTGCCGCGAGGGCAGCAATTTTATTGACTTCATCGGCTGTGAGGACGTTACCAGTGGGGTTGCATGGACGGGAGAAGATAATACAACCAGTTTGTTCTGACACCGCCAATTGGCTAAAATCAGGGCGATATTTAAATTTGTGGTTAGCTGCGTCTATATCCAGCGTTGGTTTGTATGCAATTAACGCCTCTGGTTGCAAACACACGCCGCCATAGCCTGTGTAGTCGGGACTGAGTGGTAAAACAATTTGGCGCAATTCCCCATTGCTGGCGGAACCACCAAAGGAATTTGCCGCGTAGAAATAAAGGCTTTGGCTACCGGGAGTAATTAAGATATTGCGAGAGGTTAAGTTTAAACCATAGCGTTTGTTGAAGTCATTAGCGATCGCTTCAATTAACGGCGCATAACCTTGACTTGCACCATAGCGACAAACCACTTCCCCATATTCCGAACTCGCCAACAGTTCTGCCGTTGCATCCCGCCACAACTGTTCCACCTCTGGCAAAATCAACGGGTTTCCCGCACTTAAATTAATTAATTCCTGCCCCTGACTCGCCTGCAACGTTTCTACAATGTCCTTCATAATCGCTCGTACACCAGTGAGGTTGGACATTTGAGCGCCAATTTTCGTTAGGGCAGGGTTCATAAGCTTTGTAGAATTAGAATTAACTGAGATGTTGACAAAATTATAAAATTCATGCGGCGGATAGATATCATCTTCCAAGTTTGCCGCCTGTAACTAATGTACCAATCTCACAAGAAAATGCAATTTTAGATAAAAAAGATTCTTCTCAGCATCAATCGAGATAAACCCATAAGATTTTATTAATACAACTTATATCTAGGAGGGCTAACTCGTGGAAGTTAAAGCCGCAGTAGCTTATGGCGCGGGAAAGCCGCTAACTATTGAAACTGTGCAATTATCAGGGCCACAAGCTGGAGAGGTTTTAGTAGAAATTAAAGCATCGGGAGTTTGTCACACCGATGCTTATACGCTGTCTGGTGCTGATCCTGAAGGGTTATTTCCGGCAATTTTAGGTCATGAAGGCGCTGGTGTAGTTGTAGAGGTGGGTGCTGGTGTTACCAGCGTCAAACCAGGAGATCATGTCATCCCACTCTACACCCCAGAATGTCGTCAATGTGAATATTGTCTCAGCCTCAAAACCAATCTCTGTCAAGCAATTCGCTCTACCCAAGGACGCGGTGTAATGCCCAACGGTACAAGTCGTTTTAGCATTGGTGGGGAAATGATTCACCATTATATGGGTACATCCACCTTTGCTAATTACACAGTATTGCCAGAAATTGCTGTCGCTAAAATTCGAGAAGATGCACCCTTTGATAAGGTTTGTTACATTGGCTGTGGTGTCACCACAGGTATAGGTGCAGTGATTTATACCGCCAAAGTAGAACCGGGTGCAAAAGTTGTAGTCTTCGGTTTGGGTGGTATTGGCTTAAACGTCATCCAAGGAGCGCGGATGGTAGGAGCCGATATGATTGTGGGGGTAGATATTAATCCCAGCAAACGCGCCTTAGCCGAAAAATTTGGGATGACGCACTTTGTTAACCCTAAAGAAGTGGAAGGTGATTTAGTTAGTTATTTAGTTGATTTAACTAAAGGCGGTGCAGACTACACCTTTGAATGTATTGGCAATGTTAACGTGATGCGTCAAGCTCTAGAATGCTGCCATAAAGGTTGGGGTGTGAGTGTCATTATTGGGGTAGCTGGCGCAGGACAAGAAATCAGCACACGTCCGTTTCAATTAGTTACAGGTAGAGTCTGGAAAGGTTCAGCCTTCGGTGGTGCAAGAGGACGCACAGATGTACCGAAAATTGTTGATTGGTATATGGATGGCAAAATTAATATTGATGATTTAATTACCCATGTAATGCCAATTGAAGAAATTAATCATGCTTTAGAATTAATGCACAAAGGTGAATCTATTCGTAGTGTTGTAACGTTTTAGATTCAGTTAAGAGAATAGTAAGTTGGGTGTAGCGATCGCGTAACCCAACAAAGTCTTGATAATGTTGGGTTACGTTCCTCCACCTAATTAATTTAACTACTACCAAACTTGGGAGATGCCAATGATTACTACCAGTGAAGTGATAAGCAATCCTCAAGAAACACCACTTGCAGAAAAGCGCGTCACACTGAATAACATTAGTTGGTCTGCTTATGAGCAAATTCTTGATGCTTTGGGTGATAATCGTGCAGCCCGACTGACATATTATCAGGGAATGTTGGAAATTATGACACCTTTAGAAGAACATGAAAATGCTAATTGTTTAGTTGGTCAATTGATTGAGCTACTAGCAGAAGAACTCAACTTTAATCTCAAAAGTATGGGTTCAACTACACTCAAGATTCCAATTCTCAAGTCTAGTCCAGAACCGGATAAATGTTACTACATTCAAAACGAGCCTGCTGTGAGAGGTAAAACAGTCAATTTATCCGTAGATCCACCTCCAGATTTAATCTTAGAAGTAGATATCACCCATACAGATATCAATAAAAAACAAATGTATCAGGATATGAAAGTTCCTGAGTTTTGGCGTTACAACGGGACAAAATTAACTATTTACCTTTTAGAACAAGGCGAATACAGAGAATCAGAAACTAGTAATACATTTGCGATATTAACTAAAACAATGGTTTATGATTTTTTAGCCCAATGCAAAATCCAAGGCGAAACTCAAACTAAACGAGCTTTTCGGAAAATGCTGCAAGACCAGATTCAGCAATAGTTTAGCTATTGGTGATTATTTAATGACATAAAAATTGAATAAGTTTTAATTATGCAAACCCCACAAAGCAAACAAACAAATCTCTATGAAACTGATTTTTATGCTTGGAGTCAGCAACAAGCTGATTTACTGCGTCATCAACAATGGCATCAACTTGACTTATCCAATTTAATCGAGGAAATTGAATCATTGGGGAGAAAGGAACGCCAAGAATTGCGAAATCGCCTCAGCATTTTAATTGCACATTTATTAAAATGGGAATATCAACCGACAAAACGCAGTCGCAGTTGGTTAGCGACAATTCGCATTCAACGGCGGGATATTCTCAAATTGCTAGAGGAAAATCCAAGTTTAAACTCTTATTTAGAAATCGCAATTCAGGAAGCTTATGAAAATGCTAGAGATTTAGCATCAGCAGAAACAAACCTCCCACTTTCAACATTTCCTCACCAATGTTCCTATATCTTCGCTGACATTTTTAACCCAAGCTTTTATCCTGGTGAACCTGCAAGCGATGATTTAATGGAATAATAGCGATCGCAACAAATTCGCTACACAAATCATGACGCATCTGCAAATTCTCTCCGAATATAAATGCTTTGACGGGAAACTCGGCTTTTACTCTCATACTTCTGCAACTTGTCACAGTGAAATGCGCTTTGCTGTTTATCAGCCTCCCCAAGCAGCACAAAAATCAGTCCCAGTCCTCTACTTCCTCTCTGGTTTGACTTGTACAGAAGAAAATTTCATGGTCAAAGCTGGGGCGCAACGCTACGCCGCCGAGCATGGTTTAATGTTGGTAGCACCTGATACTAGCCCCCGCAATACAGGTATTCTAGGTGAAAATGATGCTTGGGATTTCGGCACAGGTGCAGGATTTTATGTTGATGCTACCGCAGAACCGTGGCGATCGCACTATCAAATGTATAGTTACATTGTCAAAGAATTACCTGCGGTGATTGCAGCTAACTTCCCCATCCAAGCAGACAAACAAGGTATTTTTGGTCACTCTATGGGGGGACACGGGGCGTTAGTTTGTGCTATACGTAATCCCCAACAATATAAATCAGTATCTGCTTTTGCACCCATCGCTGCACCAATGAATTGTCCTTGGGGACAAAAGGCTTTTAATGGTTATTTAGGCAATCATCAAGATAGTTGGCGTGCTTATGATGCCAGTGAATTAATCAAACAATTAGGCTATCATAGTCTCATTTTAATTGACCAAGGCACGGCAGATAAATTTTTAACTGAACAACTAAAATCAGAAATATTTGAAAAAGCCTGTGCTTCTGTAAATCAACCCCTCAACTTACGTTACCAACCCGGCTATGACCATAGTTACTATTTTATTGCTAGTTTTATTTCTGATCACATTCGCCATCATGCAATCGCGCTGAATTAAAACTTTAACACTGACCAATTTCTTGATAATATTGCTCAAGCTGATTGGGTAAGTAGTTTGTCATTTGTAAACTTTGCTGTTTCACTTGCCAACTGTGGTTAATATTGATGCGACTTAAAAAATCAATATCATGAGAAATGACTAATAAAGCGCCTTGATATTCATTGATGCCGATGACCATTTGTTCTACAGTTTCAATATCAAGATTATTAGTTGGCTCATCGAGAATTAGCAAGTCAATTTCGGATATGCTAATCATAGCGATCGCTAGTCTAGCCAACTCGCCACCACTTAACACAGATGCTGATTTATGCACATCATCATATTTAAATAAAAAGTGTCCTAGTTGTTGACGCAATAACTGATAACTCAAATTGGAATTAGCAGATTGCATATTTTCGAGAATTGTCTGCTGACGATTTACGAGTTGATAAGTTTGGTCGAGATAAACAGCTTTCATGACAGGTGTAATTAAAATCTCACCTGATTCTAATAACACTATTTCCTTCTCCATTCCCAAAATAGCTTTAGCAAAAGTCGATTTACCTGAACCATTTGCCCCAATAATAGCAATACGTTCACCAGAAGAAATATGTAACTGAATATTTTGGATTAGTAGCCGATTAGCCACCCAAAGATTTGCACCTTGAATAGCAATTAAATTTCTGTGTTTATAGTTTGTTTCCTCTAAATTAATGCTGGTGACTTTGGTAGTTTTAATTTTTGTCTCTGCAACTTTTTGGGTTGCTTTAGTTACAGCCGCTTCATGTTTTGTTTTAGCTGTTCCTGCTGCGGCTTCGGCTTTAGTTTTAATTAATCCAGCCGCCATTCTATCAATACTACCATTCAGAAGCTTGGCTCGACCTTGACGTTGTGCTTGGGCGGCGCGTTGCTGTTCTTGCATTGCTGTAGCTTGGGTGCGTTTCAGTTCCTTTCTAGCTACTTCGTGCGATCGCATTGCCACTTCTAATTCTATTTGCTTTTGTCGTCGATAATCAGAAAAATTGCCTCCATATACTTTTAATTGATTGGGGGTAAGTTCCCAAGTCACATTAGTTACTTGATCTAAGAAAAAAGGTTTGTGGGAGACAATGACATAAGCACCAGCAAAATTTACCAGAAACTGTCTCAAGTTTTCTAATGTAGGTAAATCTATATGATTTGTTGGTTCATCTAGCAACAATAAGTTTGGCTGTTGTGCTGAACCAATTGCTAAAAATAATTTTGTCAATTCTCCACCGCTTAAATTAGCCATTGGTAATGATAAATCAATGGTTGTATTGAATTGGGCTTGTAAAATCTCTTCAATGTTCCACCATTCATCAGCAATGGAAATTAAATAATTCAATACCGTATCTGCATTAATTGATTCTTGAATAGTGCTGATTTGCGGTAAATAGTAAACACTGCCCTGCCGAAAAACAGAACCGGATTTAGCCTGAATTTGTCCTGAAATTATCTTCAATAGCGTTGATTTACCAATGCCATTGCGACCAACTAAAGCAATGCGATCGCCTATTGTAATACTAGCTTGAATCCCTTGAAACAATGGCTGCATATCACTGAGTTCATAACTTAAGTTCTCAGCGATTAATATTGATTTTTTCTGCATTCTTACCAAACCTCAAATCATCAAATTTCACCCATATAACTTACGCATAAATAGTGTCTGTGAAAATGAGTGTAAGAGTGAAAGGATATGGGGTGTAAGGGTTTTGAATAAGTACACCCCTATACCCCTACACCCTTGGTTGTTCATCTCACTGCGTAATTTCTAACTTATATATGCACAAAGATTACGGGCGAATTAAACACATCTACATGAAGAATCAACCACAGATAAATGTGGTTAAACTCACAATATTGAAGATAAAAACAAAAATTTTAGCTCATGATTATTTGAAGTAACCCTGTCAAACTTGGCGTATT
Source organism: Aulosira sp. FACHB-615 (assembly GCF_014698045.1). Classification (GTDB taxonomy): domain Bacteria; phylum Cyanobacteriota; class Cyanobacteriia; order Cyanobacteriales; family Nostocaceae; genus Nostoc_B. Next base: position 180,623 of record NZ_JACJSE010000003.1, on the reverse strand, counting down.
TATTCGGTTTTGACAATTTTTCTCTGGTACTACTTCATTTCAGCTATCTCGATGATATGTGATGAGGTTTGATATAGACTACAGTGTAGCACAAAAGCATTACGGAAAGCGAAGAATCTTCACACAAATGTAGTATGTGTCACAAAAATTAAATTTCTTCTCCAACTGTGGACAAATTCACACCTTCATAAATATCACTCAAAGAAATAGTAAAATCTACTGTTTGGAGTGATAAAACTGCATCTAGTGACTCATATTCTGTTAATACCCATTGTGCATTAGCATTTTTAGCGTAATGCTCAACTAAGTATTCATATTGATTAACTATAATATATTCTTTAAAGGTGGGTATAGAAAGGTAAAATCTAAATTTATCAGTTTTATCATGGCTCTGTGTTGATTTAGATAATACTTCTATAATGACTTGAGGATTTGTGACTGTAGTAGTGCTATTTCCTTCATATATTGGTTCTCCTTCAATCACCATAGCATTGGGATAACTATAGATGCGGTAACGAGGTATCCACAATCTTACATCGACCATATAAATCTTGTAATTTTTACCCCGCATCTTAAATTTGAAATTAGTGCAGAAGTTTCCCACTATTTCATTGTGGCTTGTAGTGCAACTTGCCTTTGCTACAATTTCCCCATCGTAGTATTCATGTTTAAATTCCGATGTCTCTTCTAGTTGGAGATACTCTTTGGGGGTATAGGATTTTTTTGGTGTTGGAATTTGCATAAATTTTTCACGCAGAGTCGCAGAGTCGCTGAGATGAGAACAGAGTTTATTGAGGATAATTATTGGCTAAAAATTGTTCGGCTTCAGGTTGATTTGTAATTACTCTATCTAACGTAGCGGCAAGAATATCATCAAGAATTTGACGATATTGAGGGCCTGGCTTGTAGCCTAATTGCTTCAGGTCGTTACCATTTAGAATGGGTTGGATGTGAGTCAATACTGTTAAGTAATGCCAAATTTGTTTTCTGAGCGATCGCGGGCTTTGCAAGGCGATTAAAATCAGCATTGGTAAGTCATACTTTTTCAATAGCTGCACAATTTGACTAGGACGCTGCAACTGCGGTAACAACTCCCTAACTTCTGCTTGGGCTTGGGCTAAATTTTGCAAGCGATGAATGCTATCGTCTTGTAATTGCAGATTTTTGGCGACTTTTTCCCGATATTTTGGTTTGAGGTGGGCAATTAAAGCTTCTAGGCGCATTTGCCAGTGAACAAGGGTGAGTTGGGGATCAAATCTGTGCAGACAGCGTTCTAATAACCGCAGTTGACGTAAAAGTTCCGCATCTAAGGTGAGGGTGGAATGGATGCACTGCAAAGCTTGTAAGTTATCGAGTAATTGCAAAGCTGATTTCCAGTACGGCGCTTCTAAGATATGTTTCAGTTCAGTTTTCAGCCGAGTTTGCAAAGCGGGAGTTCTGCTATTGTGTTGAGCAGTGCGATCGTAAACACCACTGTTAATTGCATAGCGGATATACTCTTCTGTTCGCGGTTCAAAATCAAAGCCAAAGCGCACAGCAAAACGCACACCGCGATAAATCCGGGTAGGATCTTCAATAAAGCTATTGGCGTGCAGAACCCGAATTTCCTTGGCTTGTAAATCTAATAAACCACCAAAAAAATCGAGTAATTCACCCGCACGGGGAGAAGTTAGCCGCAATGCCAGTGCATTGATAGTAAAATCCCGGCGGTACAAATCTTGACGAATGGAACTCGCCTCAACTTCAGGGTTCGCGGCTGGGTAAGGATAAAATTCTGTTCTAGCGGTGGCAATATCCACCCACAAGGAATCTAACTCTGCATCTTTATGCCACAACAAAGCCGCAGTTTGAAACGCACCATGAATTTCTAACCGCGCGGCTGGGTAAAGTTCTTGCAATGCTTTTGCTAATTCCACCCCAGCACCCACATCTGCTGATTTATGAAAGCCATCTACGACCAAATCAATATCTTTAATCATTAATTGGTCTGCGGTTTCGGCTAACAGCAAGTCCCGCACAGCACCACCAACTAGGTAAAGATGCCAACCGCGTTTTTCTGCTGCTTGGGAGGCTTTGGTGAGTAATTGCCACAGTTGGGGTGCAAGACGTGATTGTAAGTTAGTGGTGAGTAGGGAGTGGGGAGTGGGGAGTGGGGAGTGAAGAGGATTGAAAGTTTGAAACTCGTCATCAGCTTGATGTAACTCCCGTAGGACATCGGTACGGGTGACGATACCAACTAATTGCCCATCTTCTAAGACTGGTAAGCGTCCGATATCATAAGTCACCATCAGCGACTCGATTTGTGGCAGGGTGGTATCTGGGGTGATGGTTTTGAGATTGATAGTCATGTAACCTTTGACTGGCGCATGACTAAAGCCGTGGTGAAAGGCAATATCTAAATCTCGCCGGGAAATAATGCCGACTAACTGTCCTTGGGCATCAACTACAGATAAACCAGAATGCCCATAACGTAATAAAATTCGCTGTGCTTCGGCAATAGTAGTTTCTGGGCGAATAGTGCGGACTGGGGAAGACATCAAATCTCTGGCGGTGAGGGGATGGGGAATGGAGGCTTTTAAACCTTCTAAAAGTTGTTCTAAGGTGGCTTGTGTATCAACTCCCCGCAAATTGAGTGATGCAGCTTGGGAATGTCCACCCCCGCCCAAGGGTTGAAATAACAAGTTAAGATTGACACCAGGAATTTGCGATCGCCCAATTACAGTTAATCTTGATTCATCTTCCCCCAATGGATATTCATTGACTAACAATAAAGCATCAATTTCGGTTAACTCGACTAACTGCGATGCTAAACTCGATAACCCAGGCACAAAAGCAGCAGTTTTTAAAGTAACCCAAGCGATCGTATAACCACGTAAGCAAAGATATTCTAACTCTTGCAATGCCGTGGTTAATAGCTGTTGCAACTGCGGTGATAAACCAGGATCACGGTAAGTAGAAACAACTGATAAACTGGCTCCTTGTTGCATTAACCAAGCCAAAGCTAAAGCATCCCTAGCGGTTGATAAGTCATACGTTAAGGAACCTGTATCTACATGGATACCCAAAGCCATTACCGTAGCTTGGGACGGGGTGAGGGAAATTTGCTGTTGTTGTAATTGCTCCACCATAAGAGTTGTGCAAGCACCCACCGGGGCAATATGCAATTGCGTCGCCGGAATATCGCCCTCTTGCCCTAAGTGATGGTCATAAACTACAATTTCTTTCACACTGGGTAAATCTAACCATTCAGCTGCTTTACCCAGGCGATCGCGGTGTTGTGTATCCACCACAGTAATCGAACGAATGCTTTGCGGATTCACTGAACGTCGCTCAATTAACGGATACTCATCTCGATGTAACGCCAAAAAATCTCTCACAGGTGGATGTGCGCCCCCTGTTAACACAATCTTACTTCCCGGTAGCAAGCAAGTCAGCCCAACCGCCGCCCCTAAAGCATCAAAATCAGCCGTTGTGTGGCAAAGAATTAAATCCATAATCCTTAGTCATTGGTCATAAGTCATTAGTACCTAAACAAAGAACAAAGGACAAATAACCAAAGTGTATCAATTTCTGCTAGGTTAAAAAATAAGGAAAAACTGTCAGTGTCGCCCTTTAGGATATTCTATTTTTAGTATTACGCTGTCTTGGGAGAAGCAAAAATGACCATAATATTCCAGTTCGCTTTAGTAGCTCTTGTTTTGATGTCTTTTGTACTGGTTGTTGGCGTTCCTGTTGCCTATGCTACCCCACAAAGTTGGGTGGAATCGAAAAGATTATTGTGGCTAGGTTCTGGAGTTTGGATTGCCCTAGTAGTGGTGGTTGGTATATTAAACTTTTTTGTAGTCTAGGCTCTTGACAACAGTCTCAGAAAATTAAGATATAGCTAATAGCAAAAGAAAAAGGTAAATGGTTTTATTTACCTTTTTTCTCATTTCTGGTAGATATCGCAGAAATAAACTCAGCACTCAGCACTCAAAACTTAGCACTTTCCTAATAATTGTGCGCTTCATCTCAACCATCGGCAGAGAAGAAATGTATATTGACAAGAGTATAGTTGATTAAGAGGCAGTCATGGCAGTTTTTGAGGGAACTTTTACTCAAACTGAACCCTTGCGTTTTGCGGTGGTGATTGGTCGATTTAATGACCTGGTTACTGCAAAGCTGGTGGAAGGATGTCAAGATTGCTTAAAACGTCATGGTGTAGACCCCAACCCCCACGGTAATCAAGTCGATTATGTTTGGGTTCCGGGAAGTTTTGAAGTGCCAATTGTTGCCCGTCAACTAGCACTTTCCCAGCGTTATGATGCGATCATTTGTTTGGGTGCAGTTATTCGCGGACAAACGCCCCACTTTGATTATGTGTCTTCGGAAGTAGCCAAAGGCATTGCCGCCGCCAGCTTTCAAACCGGAGTTCCGGTAATTTTTGGCATTTTGACAGTAGATACAATGCAGCAAGCCCTAGAAAGGGCAGGAATTAAAGCGAATCATGGCTGGGATTATGCCATGAACGCTCTAGAAATGGCCAGCCTGATGCGGAAGTTACGCTCTAACCTCACAGAGACGTACACTTTAAATCCCCAGCCTTTACCTGCTGCTCCAGGTCAAGAGTCCATCGTTAACAGTCAGTAGTCAATGGTCAATGGTCAATGGTCAACAGTCAATCGTCTAATAATAAAGCACAAATGACAAATGACAAATAACCATTGACTAAAACTTAGGGGTTGACAAATCAAAAAATATCTGACAGTATAGTAAATGTGAAGTTTGCGGGTATAGCTCAGTGGTAGAGCGCAACCTTGCCAAGGTTGATGTCGCGCGTTCGAATCGCGTTACCCGCTCTAAAAAAAGTTAAATTATAAGTTATCAATTGGTTGAAGGTAATAAGCTTTAGCCGATGATGTTTTTGATTAAGTGAACGAAAATCAGGAAAAAAATATCCTGCTTTCTGTTTCATGCTCGGTAGAATTTAAAAAGTGTTCCCAGAAAAATTACTAGGTTGTCAACGTAGCCTTGGGCAACAGTTGGTTTTCCTAGTGGTTGCGGCGTAAGCTTAGAATTGTATTAGATATGTAAGCACAATAAATGCCCCACAAGTTGGACGATATTACTTTGAAAGCCACAGATGCACAGCCGGAAATTTTGCAACAAGATTGCCAGCTACAGCACCAGACAACAGATACATATACCTATTTTTTTAAAATTGGGAATCAACGCTGTTGTTAATGATGGCAGTATTTACCTGACTTCGCTATTTATATAAACAGTTGCTTGTGAGATGAACCAATTCCCAAGGCATTTAGCCGGGAAAGGAAATCTCCAACTTATGAAAAACACGCTCAAGTTAGTAGAACGCTTGTGCATCATCAAAAACCAGAAAAAATTGACTTTAACCAGGAATATCCCTGTCCCTGTCGCCGTAGGGGACGGTTAGTTCCGATTACCCTTACAGAAGCATTTGGCTGCGATCGCTGTCAGCAAATCTTTGTTGTCCAAGATAATGGGCATATCCTCGAACAACTTTCGACCACTTATCCCTACAAGCGGTCTTGGCGCTGGACGGGAAATGCTTGGCATGTTGTTCATCCCCGCTTGGGAGAAAGCTATCTGCCCATCGCCCTTGGCATTATTTTTGTGCTAGTGATTATTTGGCTACCATTAGCATTGAAATTAGCCAAAGGTTCCAGCATTGTTGCTTGGGCAATAGTGGCAGTGATATTAGCTATTCTGCCAGCACTCATGGTCTGGCTTACCTACCGACGTTAACCCAATGACCGTTGAAGTTGTACAAGATTATCCTGAACCAATGAAAAGCGCCAAACGCGCTTTTCAGGCTTCCCTGAAGTTGGGTTTGACCAAGGGAGTAGACCGCAGTCGGGCTGTGTTGGCAATGGCGCAGGCGCTAGAAAGGTCTTTTGATGATATTTTAGAAGCCAATACTCTGGATTTAGAAGCTAGTAAAGAAATGGCTGTACCAGAGTTGATTTTAGATTGGCTAAAACTCACCCCCACACGTCTAGAAACCACCGTCGAAATACTGCGGCGCTTGGGTGAACTATCAGATCCTCTGCGGCGGGTGAGGAATGCTGACTATCAACCAGAAGACTCTCAAAGTTACTCGCAATTGATGGCTTTGGGAGTAATTGCTTTTGTTTATGAGGCATTTCCCGATTTAGGTGCGATCGCCGCAGGTTTGTGCATTAAAACTGGCAATAGTATCATCCTTAAAGGTAGTACAGAAGCCAGTCATTCTAACGCTGCGATCGCTGAAGTACTGCAAAATGCCGTGGAAGAAGTAGGACTACCACCTGGTTGCGTAGAACTAGTCACCACAGAACATGGTGCTTCTGTGCGGGATTTAGTTACCCAAGACCAGTACCTCAATTTAGTCATCCCCTACGGACGCTCCAGCTTAGTGCAGCAGGTCATGCGACAAGCCACTTGTCCAGTGCTAAAATCCGCAATGGGTAACTGTTACCTGTACTGGTCGCTCAATGGCAGCTTAGAGATGGTACGCTGGATGATTCTCGATAGCCATCAAAGCGAACCAGACCCGGTAAATGCGATCGAAAAAGTCTTAATTCACCGCCAAGCTATGCCATCATCGCTGTCGGTACTGTGGAATAGTTTGAAAGAGAAAGGCTTTGAAATCAAAGGTGATGCAGAGTTAGTCGAAGCCTTTCCCCAACTGCAACTAGCCAAAGATAGCGAATGGGGTAGTCCCTACTTAACTAAGACGGTTGCGTTTAAACTAGTGGATAGCTTAGAAGCTGCGATCGCCTGGATTAACCAATACAGTAGCGGTCATGCTGATTGTATTGTGACTGAATCTTATCAAGAAAGCCGACAGTTTGCCCTCGGCGTGAATAGCGCCTCCACCTACATCAACACTTCCCCTAGATTTTCACGCAACCCTTCACGGGGTGACTCAATATTCTTAGGGATGTCTAACCAAAAAGGCCACCGTCGCGGATTTATTAGCTTGGAAACCTTGACCACCGTCAAGCATATTATTCAAGGGAATGGTAGGTTTTAGAATGTCAGGCGATCGCTTGGTTAATTCAGTATTTTAAGTTACCGCTTGTATCATAAACTGCTGTATCAATCCTCACTGCCCAAACCACCAAAATTTTGACAGTGGGGTTTATTGATTTACCAATACAAGCTAAAATAGCGTTAGTTTATTTAAAACTAACGCTATTATTTTTCAAATAAATTCAGGAAAAAATAGTAAAATCAACTTCCTGAAATTTAATATAAATTACAGTCAATTACATCAATTAAACAGCACTGCGACGAGTTAACAAATTCCACAAAAAGACAGCGATAATTGCACCCAAAACTGCCACTAAAATACCAGGTATACTAAGAGTTGGAGCCGCGAGGGCAAAATTTCCCGTACTGAAAAATACTCCTAAGCTACCACCAATAAACGCACCGATAATACCTAACAAAATTGTTCCCAGAATACCGCCACCTTGATGCCCAGGGTAGATAGCTTTAGCAATAGCACCAGCAATTAAGCCTAAGATAATCCAAGCAAGAATGTTCATAATGTTTTTTGTTTGTATTAATGTTTTTTCTGACAATTACAGATTAACAAGTTCAATATGTACAACCAATCTATCATCAGCATTAATTATTCATAGCCTGAAGTGGTAGTTCCATCGTTGCCATTTCTTTTGGTGTATGCCGAAATAAAGATAAGTAAAAACAGAAGAAACAGCCCATAGCTGCTGTGAAACTATGGGCTTATTAATTCATTGCTTGGTAATTGCAGTATAAGCATTTCTCATTAGCTCTATCCTCTACTAGAAGAATTAAGCTGAAATGAAAATTGTGAACATTCTTAACGAAAAAAGGTTAATTCATTTCAACTTCTGGTAGAGTCCAACCCTCAATTAACTACATAGGATCAATACAGTAAAGCTCAAGCATAATTGCATTGCATTAGAATTTACCGCACTTTTGAAGTAAGTGCGGTACACCATGAGTAATAAGTAAATTTCTGACTCATTATTCATTACTCATTACTTTTTTCAATCAGTTGCTGTACCTTATAAACATCGAATCTACTGTATGACATTTAATTACAGATTGACCAAAGATGAACTCAAGAAAGCCATTGATGAGATGAAAAGTGAGAGCGATCGCACCATTGAAGTAAGCTAATTTTACTCTCCACCATGACCCTTGTAAGCGATCGCCTCTCGTTTTATACTTTGAACAGGAGCGTAGACGCTGGCGGCTTGTCGTCAGACATCGCCCTCATAACACCATCATTGCACCTGCGAACACGAAACTTCGAGTAAATAAGTGGAGCGATCGCCTTTACAACACCATCATTGTACTTGCGAACACGAAACTTTGAGTAAAAAGGTAGAGCGATCGCCTTCACAACACCATCATTGTACTTACGAACACGAAACTTTGAGTAAAAAGGTAGAGCGATCGCCTTCAGAACACCATCATTTCACTTCAGAACACAAAACTTCGAGTTCGGAACACAAAACTCCGACTTCAGAACACAAAACTCCAAGTTCAGAACACGAAACTCCGACTTCCGAACATGAAACTCCGACTTCAGAACAAGAACATTCTCATTTAAAACAAAGCCCTTGCGCCTTTGCGCGAGATAAAATCATGATCTGAGACTCAAAATTACTGTTGTGGTTTTCAAGAGTCGCGCAAATCTGCTAAACTTTGACGCACCGCAACAGTATTAGGATGATTTGCGCCTAATCGACGCTCAAAAATATCTAATGCTTGTATGTATAAGGCTTCCGCCTCACTGTATTTGCCTTGGTCACAGTAGAGTGCGGCTAAATTCTTGAGGCTGTGTGCGACATCTGGATGTTCATCTCCCAGCAGCTTGCGCCTGAGTGCCAAAGCTTCGATGAAAAGGGTTTCTCCTTCGCTGTATCTGCCTTGGTCACGGTAGAGATACGCTAGGTTATTGAGGTTAGTGGCGATATCTGGATGTTCATCTCCCAGTAGCTTGCGTTTGAGTTCCAAAGCTTGGATGTAAAGGGGTTCGGCTTCGCTGTATCTGTTTTGTAAGTTGTAGAGTAATGCGAGGTTATTGAGGGTTTGTGCGACATCTGGATGTTCATCTCCCAGCAGCTTGCGCGTGAGTTCTAAGGCTTCGTTCAAAAGGGGTTCGGCTTCGCTGTATTTGCTTTGCAAACTGTAAATTAACGCAAGGTTGTTGAGGCTTTGTGCAACAAATGGATGTTCATATCCCAATAGCTTGCGGTAGAGTGCCAAAGCTTGGATAGCAAAGGGTTCGGCTTCGCTGTATCTGTTTTGTAAGTTGTAGAGTCCCGCTAGGTTATGGAGGCTTTGTGCGACATCTGGATGTTCTTCTTCCAGCAGTTTGCGCCTGAGTTTCAAAGCTTTGATGTAAAGGGATTCTGCTTCGCTGTATCTGCTTTGGAAACTATAGAGTACCGCTAGGTTATTGAGGCTTTGTACGACATCTGGATGTTCATCTCCCAGCAGCTTGCGCCTGAGTTCCAAAGCTTTGATGTAAAGGGGTTCGGCTTTGCTGTATCTGCCTTGCAAACGGTAGAGTACCGCTAGGTTGTTGAGGGTTTCTGCGACATCTAGATGTTCTTCTCCCAGCAGTTTGCGCCTAAGTTCCAAAGCTTTGATGTAAAGGGGTTCGGCTTCGCTGTATCTACCTTGGGAACGGTAGAGTTTCGCAAGGTTGTTGAGGCTAGTGGCGACATCTGGATGTTCTTCTCCCAAGCGTTTTCTAGTGATTTCTAGACACGACTCACGCCAAGGTACTGCTTTATCATACAATCCCTGACCTTCGTAAAATCGAGCATTGCCAATAAATGGCCAAATTAAATGATCATCGCTGACATACTGAATGAGATTGTTTGCTACTTCTTCTAAATGACGTACTGCTGGGGCGACATTCTTAATTTGCTCAAGAATGGGAATTTCAGGAATATTTTTAGCAACTGTTACCATAACTCCGCAAAAACTTCGCTTAAATTCTTCTTTCTGCTCTAAATCTTCCAGCTTATCTTGAAAAAACTCCCGCAATAGAGGATGAAGTTGATAAGTTCCGTCACCTTTAGGCTGAACTAGATGTAACTGTAACAACTCACGTCTGGCTTGTTTCCAATTTTGAGCCTCATTATTTATTGTTATCCCCTCCACCAACTCCCAAGGAATTGGAGCTAAAGCAAATAAACTCAGAACACAGCCTAAATGTTGGGCATTTTCTCGCAACCGTCGCCAACTCAATTCAAAAGCAGCAGCAACACCCAATTCAGTCTTCATTTCTTGGGGAACTTCGACTAAAGCCGGATTCTTCAAACGCTCATTTTCCAAGTCTTGCAGCATTTCCGCTAGGGATAACTCCTCATCACCCAACAAATAACGCCCGACTAATTCTAAACCCAAGGGCAAATATCCCAGCCACTTACAAAGTCTTCTCGCAACTAACGCCTCACGTCGCAGCCTTTCTCTACCAACTATAGATTTTAATAACTGCATCGCCGCGATTGGTGTCAGCACATCTAAATCTAAACGCACTATCGGCGGTTGTAATTTTTCCCGCGTGGTAATTAACTGCTTAAACCGCGAAGGAACAGAATCTAAATAACACCTAACTTCATCTCGATAGTTAGTTACGTTATCAATTACCAGTAAAACCTCACCTTCAGTCCATTTTGTTAGACAGTGTTGGACTCTCCCAACTAAATCTAAATCATCTGGGATGTTCAATAGCAGCTTATTACGAGCAAAATCCACCAGTTGCACTCCTACATCCTGCAATGCAGACAACCAGCAAATTCCGCCTTGGTAGGTGACGCGGTGCGAATTGGCATATTGCAAAGCTAATTCTGTTTTCCCAACTCCACCCATCCCCGCTATAGCTGCAATGGCTACCTGTTGATTTTCCCGCAACAAACGATGGAGGTTTTGCAATTCCGTTTCTCGCCCGACAAATTCCACCACCCCACTGAAGGGAAGATTTTCGTAACGGGTAGGCGAGGATTGAGTTTTTTTAGCCTTCTCACGCTGTACGCCTGGTAATTCTTCTCTTCGGCTTTGCCATTCTGCATCAAATTTCTGCAAATTCGCGTGTTTATCGCTTTTATCATGCCAAAGTTTTAGCCGGAAATACCACTCTTCTGAGCCTCGCTTTTGTACGCGCAAATCTTCGAGAATGTTTACAAAATCTTCGAGTCGTTTTAATGCTTCCCTGACTTCTTCTTTAGTTAAAACGCTAAGTTCTGCCAGAACTCTTAGCTGTGTTCTCACTATTACTTGCTGCGGCGTTTCCCAATTCAGGGCAATTTTATAAAGTTCACCGTCTTCTAACTCGTTATTGGCATAAGCCAAAAACCTTTCTAAAAGTTTCCTTACCCGCGCTTCGACTTCATCACCATAGCTAACACGCGCCATAGGTTATTCTTGCCCAAATTTGCGACAAAGTTTCGGGATTCCCCAAACTTAATCTAGCATCCCCAAACTCAAATCTCCGCAAATTCACGCATCACCACCCACAGAAAGCCGCTTTTGCTTCCTCCCACTACCCCAAATTTACCGTTGCTTCAGCGTTTGAGGCAAAGTAAATGAAAGCTAAAAAGCTGATGGCGATCGCATTTTTTCTGATTCCCCTAATTGCTGACTGGTTCATCCCTGGTTCAGGAATTGTGATGGAGTTTGCTTTTCTAATGTGGGAATTACTGAAAAAAGAAGAGGATGATTTGGAGCGATCGCCCCACTAAATTTATAATTTGGTATTAGATCCCCGACTTTTTGAAAAAGTCGGGGATCTAAACTTCGTTCTAGAGTCAATTAACCAGCTAATTCCCGATAGCGTTGTTGAACTTCTTCAATTCCAAACAACGCTTCAAACTTTAGACCAACAGACTGGTAAAGTTCTGCGCCTCCTTGCTTGCGGTCTACCAGTCCAATTACTTGCTCGACAGTATATCCTGCATCTTTCAGCCGATTTACCGCTTTTAAAGCCGACTGACCAGTTGTCACCACATCTTCCAAAACGACGATTTTTGCACCTTCAGGCAAAGTCGGCCCTTCAATATAAGCTTTCGTTCCGTAACCTTTGGCTTCTTTGCGAATAATTAGTGCTGGTATGGGTCGGTTTTCATAAACAGAAACCACACTCACTGCTGTCACAATAGGATCAGCGCCTAGTGTTAAACCTGCCACAGCTTCAGTATCCGCAGGTAGTAAGGGAAATAGTAAACGTCCAACGGCTAAAGCGCCTTGGGGATGGAGTGTTACCTGGGTTTTATTAATGTAATAGGTGCTACGTAGTCCTGAAGCCAGCACAAAATCACCTTCTTGATAGGCGAGTTGGCAAAACAAGTCTAGTAGCTTGTGGCGCAAAGTAGCTAAGTCAGCAGTGGTGGCCCAAATATCAGCCGGAGTAAGGGTTTCAGTAGAATGCGTCATTACAAATGATAATCAGTTGTGCTACACCAAAGGTTGAACTCATCAGAGTTCTGCAATTAAGCATAAGTTAAGATTCGCTCAAAATTGAGGAGTTAAGGGAATGGGTATAAAATTTAAATCCTTTGGTGGTCTTGTGGTACTTTTAGCTACTGGTTTAATTTTTCCGGCTGTGGCTTCTGCTGAAGCAGATACACCTAATTATGAAACAGCTAATGAAGCTTTTGAGCGAGCTTATTTCCGTCACGATCGCAATTTTTATGAAAATAACACAGCCAAACGTCAGTTACACAATTTTCTCGGTAATGGTTCCGGTTTTCGCAATACTTTCCCAGAAAATGAAATAGCCCGTGATGCTGAGTTAATGAACACCCTCTATCGAGATGTTATGACTCAGCAAGCCGGTAATGACCCTTATCTACGCACACCAGATTTACCCAACCCTTATGATAGTTCCTTACTGTCATCTCCTCGCTTAAATAGTGACAAACTCAAAGTCGGTACAGAATTCCGCTTTTAGAGTGCTGAGTGCTGAGTGCTGAGTGCTGAGTGCTGAGTAGTTAAAGGGGGTTATGGAGTTAAATTAACTTTGGCATACAACGGCTAGAGTCATCACTTAAAAGAACTTATTACTTAGCACTTTCAACTCAGCACTCAGCACTTAAAAAATCCAGGGTGCAGGAGTTGAACCTGCCTTGGGCGAATTATGAGTTCGCTGCCTCAACCGCTCGGCCAACCCTGGTCGAATATTAATTTTATCTCAAGTTTGCCAATTGTCTACCTTTTTACCACAGTTTATCAGATTTTTATACTACATAATTTAATTATGAAATTATGCACACTATGATTGATGAAGTTCGTTTAAGGATTGAGGTACATAACTTCAATGCTCTTAATATAGACCAGCATTCTTCAGCAACAGCTTGTCAGCGATGAAAATAAATTCTACTGTAATACTGACTTTGGTTTTGTTAATCCTGATGTTGGGCGCAGGGTCTGTCAGCGCGTTTTTAGGGTTCAATTTGGGCAGTCTAGCTCTCAAAGGAGTATCAACTCCAGATGGTCGCCCGACAACCAAATTCGCCAGTGCTAAGACCAATAACTCCCAACAGCCAGGCGTAACTTTATTAAAAGAAGAAGAAATATTAAAAATTGTTAAATCTCGGATTGACGGTAAGGCGAAAGCTAACCAATCAGAAAAATTAGACGACGAAGACGAAGAAATCAATAAAAAACAGAAGCCTCAAGAAAAGCCACAGGAAGCAGTTGAAGAAAAACCCCAACCAGGATTTCCGGTGAGTGCGGAAAGTGAAGGTGTGACGTTTGCGGTGCAATCGGCGCGTTACTCTGGAGGCGATTTACTTCTAAAAGTGAAAATGCAGAACAAAGGTAAGGATTCTGTGCGCTTTTTGTATAGTTTCTTAGATGTGACCGACGACAAAGGCAGAACCTTGAGTGCTAGTACAGAAGGTTTACCCGCAGAATTACCCGCAAATGGGCCGACATTTTCCGGTACAGTGATTATTCCTACAGCTTTACTGGATGATGTGAACAAAGTCTCTTTGTCTTTGACAGATTATCCTGCACAAAAACTCAAGTTAGATGTCGCTGACATCCCTGTAGCAAGGTAAAGACGGGAAAGTAAAAAGTCAAAAGTAAAAAGGCAAAAGAATCTTTTTACTTTTACCTTTTACCTTTTTACTTTAAGAGAGTTTACACGAGTTTAGGCAGTGATTGGTTTTCCTGGTTTAACTTGGGCAGATGTAGGGTTGCGATTATTATCAGTACTACTACTGATTGCCATCAATGCCTTTTTTGTGACGGCAGAGTTTTCGATGGTGACAGTGCGGCGATCGCGGATTCATCAGTTAGTCAAGGCTGGTGACATACAAGCGATCGCAGTTGAAACACTACAACGCAGTATTGATCGGCTGCTATCAACAACACAGTTAGGCATTACCCTTTCGAGTTTGGCACTGGGGTGGATTGGTGAAAGTACAATTGTGGTGCTGGTAAACACATGGCTGAAATCTTGGCCGTTACCAGCAACGACCACTAAGTTTATTTCCCATTCGCTATCAATTCCCCTGGCCTTTTTTTTGGTAGCTTATCTGCAAATTGTCTTGGGGGAATTATGCCCAAAATCACTGGCTCTACTCTATTCTGAACAATTAGCACGATTTTTAGGCCCTTCAGTTAAAGCGATCGTTCGTTTTTTCAGTCCCTTTATCTGGATTCTCAACCAATCAACTTTTTGTTTGTTACGCATTTTTGGCATTGAATACACAGGTCAAAGTTGGAGACCGCCTGTAACATCGGAAGAATTACAGATGATCATTGCCACAGAACGAGAATCTACAGGTTTAGAACATTCTGAACGCCAACTGCTGAATAATGTCTTTGAATTTGGCGATGTTACCGCCCAAGACGTAATGATTCCTCGCAATGGCATTATTGCTTTACCCAAAGATGCAACCTTCCAGCATTTACTCCAGGAAATGACCACGACTGGTCACTCCCGCTACCCCATTATTGGCGAATCTTTAGATGACATTCGCGGGATTGTTTACTTTCGAGACTTAGCCCAACCCTTGGCAATAGAGAAACTCACTTTAACATCCCATCTCCAACCGTGGATGCGTCCCGCCCGATTTGTCCCAGAAAACACACCCTTGAGTGAACTCTTGCCCATGATGCAGCAAGAAAAACCAGCTATGGTCATTGTCGTCGATGAGTTTGGTGGGACTGTAGGGCTAGTGACCATTCAAGACGTGATTGGTGAAATTATTGGCAATACAGGGGAACGGGAAAACAACGAAGACTTGTTAATTGAAATTGTCGATCAAGACACATTTTTAGTACAAGCACAAATTAATCTCGAAGACCTCAACGAAGTCTTAAATCTCAGTTTGCCTCTAGCTAGGGAATATCAAACTTTAGGCGGTTTTGTGCTTTATCAATTACAGAAAATGCCAACCAAAGGTGAAATCTTTTTATACGAAAATCTTCAGTTCACCATAGTCTCAATTGTCGGGCCAAGGCTGCATCAGATTCAGGTGCAACGCTTGTTGTAGGGGGGGAAGGGGGCAAGGGAGACAAGGGAGACAAGGGAGACAAGGGGGACAAGGGAGACAAGGGGGACAAGGAGGACAAGGAAGTAAGATTTATACCTTACCTCTCAACCTTGTCTACCCCCTCACCCTTGTCCACCCCCTTTCCCACTCCCTACTCCCTACTCCCTACTCCCCACTCCCCACTCCCCACTCCCCACTCCCGCAGCATAAGCCAGTGGATCTTGTAATCCCAGTTCTTCAAAAGCTGCTAGTCGCAAGCGGCAAGAATCACAGACTCCACAGGCAATATCACCACCGCTATAGCAAGACCAAGTTAAGTGCCAAGGAACGCCTAATTTGTTACCAAGTTGGATGATTTCGGTTTTTTTGAGATGAATCAAAGGGGCAACGATCGCAGTTGCATCACCTTCTCGTCCTTGTTTGGTTCCCAGGCGAAAAACTTCTTGCATTGCCTGGATGTAGTCAGGACGACAATCAGGATAGCCGGAATAATCCAAGGCATTCACACCAATGTACACACGTTCAGCTGCGATCGCTTCCGCATAGCCCAAGGCAAAACTTAAAAATATCGTGTTCCGTGCAGGTACGTAGGTTATAGGAATATTTTCTGACATCTCCTCCAAGGAACGGGCTTGGGGAACATCGATTTTTTCATCTGTCAGTGCTGAACCACCCCATTTGCGTAAGTCAAAATTCACCACCTGATGTTCTTCTACACCAGCAGTTTGCGCCACCAGCATCGCTGAGTTTAACTCTCGGCGATGTCGCTGCTGATAATCAAAAGAAATGGCGTAGCACTCACAACCATCTGCTTTGGCTTGATAAAGTACAGTAGAAGAGTCTAATCCCCCAGACAACAAAATTACGGCTTTCATCTTGGCTGCCAATTTTTAGATTTCTCATTGCCAAAACATCATAATTAAAAAAACTGTCAGCCAGCCTGACCACTCGATTTTTTTTCCATACTGTACCAGTTTATAAACTGGACTATTCTTGAAGTGTTATGGTAGCTATTTTTGTAATTTTACTGACAGGAAAATTATTTATTTACAACGTTATTAAGATGGTAAATTTCCTGGTATCCAATACTCTGACTAAGATTGAGAAACTTTCACTAAAAATTGATTTTGTGTTTAAAGTTAATAAAAAAACACATTAGCTATTGTGTTAAGAGCAAAAACCTGATTGATTTAGAACTGAACAGAAAAAAGACAGCCAGATTGCGGGAACTATCGCAAACTTTGAAATTCTTCATAAACAGAGCCTCTATGTTACCATCTGGATGGTTTTAGACGGATCATAACTGGCTGTTCAGTATAATTGCCAACGGCCGCAGCGTCTCTAAATTTGGTGGTTGAGGAGAGAACAATAGTGCAAAATAGCATGTCAGTGGCAGAATCAAATTCATACACACAGCGCAATCAGCCACGACCGATTCGCGTGGGTGTAGTCGGGGTGGGTAACATGGGACAACATCATGCCCGCGTCTTGAGTTCAATGAAAGATGTTGAACTAGTCGGTGTGGCAGATATCAATGTTGAACGAGGCTTAGAAACCGCCAGCAAATACAAGGTGCGTTTTTTTGAAGATTATTGCGACTTGCTACCCCATGTGGAAGCAGTGTGCATCGCCGTACCGACTCGCCTGCATTATGCCGTGGGGATTAATTGCCTATTAGCGGGAATTCACGTTTTAATTGAAAAGCCGATCGCTGCTAGTATTTCGGAAGCAGAATCCCTCGTCAATGCAGCCGCAGAATCAGGGTGCATTTTACAAGTAGGTCATATTGAGCGATTCAATCCTGCATTTCAAGAACTCAGCAAAGTCCTGAAAACCGAAGAATTGCTGGCGCTGGAAGCTCACCGGATGAGTCCTTACTCCCATCGTGCCAATGATGTTTCAGTCGTGCTGGATTTAATGATCCACGACATTGACTTAATGCTAGAACTAGCCGCCTCTCCAGTTGTCAAACTGACAGCCAGTGGTACTCGTGCTTTAGATTCTGGTTATTTAGATTACGTCACAGCCACCTTGGGATTTGCCAATGGTATTGTTGCTACGCTGACAGCCAGTAAAGTCACGCACAAAAAGATTCGGCGCATTGTTGCTCATTGCAAAAACTCCTTTACGGAAGCAGATTTTCTCAAGAACGAAATTCTGGTTCATCGCCAAACAACCACCAATTTAACTGACAATCGTCAGTTACTTTACAAACAAGATGGTTTGATCGAAAAAGTCTCTACCACCAATATTCAGCCTTTGAGTGCAGAACTAGAACATTTTATCAACTGTGTTCACGGTGGTAATCAACCTTCCGTTGGTGGTGAGCAGGCGCTAAAAGCTCTGAGACTAGCTAGTTTAATTGAGCAAATGGCTTTGGAAGATAGAGTATTCAACCCATTAGACTGGCAGTCAGAATCGAGAGTTCAATCCTTAACTTCCACAATCTAATAGTTTTGTTCAATTGAATACATAAAATACTTAGGGGCGTAATTATTGCGCCCCTAAAATTTGGCTAATCATTACCCCAGAGATGACGGATTATCAGTAAAGTTTTAAGAAGATTAAGGCTAGATTAGGCAAACAAACTTGTGCCGCAGTTTTAGGAATATACTCAATGCTTGAATGGATTACTAATACGATCAATTCCTTGGGATACGTAGGAATTGCACTGTTAATGTTTGTAGAGAACCTGTTTCCCCCAATTCCCTCAGAATTGATTATGCCACTGGCAGGATTTACCGCTAGGGCAACACCAGACCGATTAAATATTCTGGGAGTATTTTTTGCCGGACTTGTAGGTTCTGTAGCTGGCGCACTTGTGTGGTACTATCCTGGTAAGTTTTTGGGCGAACAGCGCCTAAAACGATGGGCGGATCAGTACGGTAAGTGGTTAACCATATCCAGCAAAGATATTACCAAAGCAAAGCATTGGTTTGATTCTCAAGGTAGCAAAGCAGTGTTAATTGGTCGTCTTGTACCGGGAATCCGTACATTGATTTCCGTGCCAGCAGGCATTAGCGATATGCCTCTGCTACCATTTTTATTTTATACAACCTTGGGTAGTGCTGCCTGGGTAGGTTTGTTAACATACTCAGGGTATATTTTGGGTAGCCAGTATGAACTTGTGGACAAGTACCTTGCCCCAGTATCAAAAATTGTGCTTGGGACTTTGGTTTTGGCATTTGTGGTCTGGATACTCAAGCGTAGGCAGAAACGGACTAGACACTAAAATACACCACCCTGATTTAAAGTTTATTTAAAGTTGGGGGGTTACATCTGGTAAAAATTCGCCTACACTATGCCAAATAATGCTGAATTTGCGATCGCCTAAATCAGCATTAGGCGTATTTTTAGCTACACTTGACGAAACCTAGAATTTTTGGTATCTCGCATGTTTGTATGTAAGATGAGCAAGTTAAATTTTGACAGTTAAGAAAGGACTAGGAGCTTTCATGACAGACCAACCTTCCGCCGCTACCCCAATGAATGCTGCTGCTATCCCACTCAACCGGGTTTCAGCCGCTACCCCAATTAATACTGCTACTCCTGTTAAAACAAATGGCAGTTCTGGCAAGGCTATTCTCAGTGTGGACTTAGGCAGAACATCAACCAAGACTTCTGTCAGCCGCGAACCCGGTAATGTGGTTTTCATCCCCGCCAATGTCAAACAAATGTCAATGGAAGAAGTCCGGGGAGGTATTTTTGAAGCCCGTGCGACAGATCCTTTAATGGACTTGTGGCTGGAGTATCAAGGCAGTGGCTATGCAGTCGGTCAACTCGCCGCCGATTTTGGCGCAAACCTTGGAGTTGGTAAATCTAAGGTAGAAGACGCATTGGCTAAAGTTTTAGCTTGTGCTGGCTACTTCAAGCTAAAAGACGAAATTTCCATCGTCCTGGGTCTACCCTTCCTCTCTTTGGAGCAGTTTGAAAAAGAAAAAGCCCAGATCATCAGTCAGCTGACTGGCCCTCACGTGATGAATTTTAGAGGCGAAAGTGTCTCTCTCAACATCAATAAAGTTTGGGTAATGCCTGAAGGTTACGGTAGTCTTCTTTGGTGTGAAGCTCAACCCAAAAAAGGTGCAGGCAGCCCCGACTTTACCAAAGTATCAGCCGCTATTGTCGATATTGGACATCAAACCATCGATTTGTTGATGGTAGATAATTTCCGCTTCGCTCGTGGTGCTTCTAAGAGTGAAGATTTTGGGATGAGCAAATTCTATGAAATGGTAGCGAAAGAAATTGAAGGCGCAGACAGCCAATCTCTAGCACTCATTTCTGCGGTGAACAAACCTAGAGGAGAACGTTTCTATCGTCCCAAAGGCTCTAGCAAGCCTGCCAACCTGGATGATTTTCTCCCCAACTTGATTGAGATGTTTTCCCGTGATATTTGCAGCCGTGTCCTTGCTTGGCTACCTGAGCGTGTGACTGATGTGATTATCACAGGCGGCGGCGGCGAATTCTTCTGGGAAGATGTGCAACGTCTGTTAAAAGATGCTCAAATCAACGCCCATCTAGCTGCACCATCTCGCCAAGCTAACGCCTTGGGGCAGTATATTTATGGAGAGGCGCAATTATCCGCCGTTCGTGCTGCTAGGTCTTAAAGTCAATGTTCCAATGGTCAAAAAAAGTAGTTAAATCGGTGACGTTCAACCCAGAAGTTGCAGATGAAAGCTTGTTGTCGCTGGTAGAAAGCCATTTAGAGCCTCAACCAGACAAGACTTTTAGCGACCTCTGTAAAGAAGCCCTATGGCAATTTTTATGTGTCCCGGAAGCTGTTAAACCTGCTTCCAAACCAATAGCCGCAGAGTCGGTTGAACAGAAAATCGATGAACTGCAACGCCAAGTGGCTGACCTAGAGGAACGTTTTTTCGCTAAAGAATCGAATCGTTTGGAGGCGATGGAACGCCATATTGTGCAACT
Source organism: Aulosira sp. FACHB-615 (assembly GCF_014698045.1). Taxonomy (GTDB): domain Bacteria; phylum Cyanobacteriota; class Cyanobacteriia; order Cyanobacteriales; family Nostocaceae; genus Nostoc_B. The sequence continues at coordinate 160,188 of NZ_JACJSE010000003.1, read as the reverse complement.
CACGCAACAGATGGCGCATCTCGCAATTTTGGTGACAGAGCGACCGCAGATTATTCACCATCAGCCTCCAACTTCACCAGCGCCAGCGCCTGTAGTGTCAACAGTCCCCGCAATGGAAATGGTTAACACTACCTACGCTGCTGCACCTTCTGAAGATGTTGACCCTGTGATTAGTCGTCTCAGTCAGTTTCTGGATGATTTTTAAGAGACGGTTTGGATTGTGAGTATTTTTATTTTTAAGGAATCCTTAGTAGTGCAGGCTATTAAGGATTATTAATTTTTATCATTCAAAAAACTTTGTGCGGCAGTCGCTACAACGGGAGAAAACCCCGTAACGCGCTGCCGCCTTTGCGTGAGATATTTAATAACTCTGCTACACCATTTCCGATGATGTTTGCACCACTGGCTGAGGCTGGGGTTGGAACATGAACAAGGAGTAAACTACATCTCGGCGGATGTTGACCATCATATCGAGGAATAGTTCATAACCTTCGCTCTTATATTCAATTAGCGGGTCTTTTTGACCGTAACCACGCAAACCTACAGACTCGCGTAAAGCATCCATTTGTTGCAGGTGTTCGCGCCACAAGGTATCAATACGCTGCAAGATGAAGAAGCGTTCGGCTTGACGCATCAGTCCTGGTTGCACTTGGTCAATTTGCGCTTCTTTCATGTCGTAGGCAATTCGCACCTGTTCGTGGAGGAATGCTTTAATCTCGCTGACAGACATATCCTCTAGTTGATTTGCCTGCATATCTGATAGCAAGTAGACGAATTCTTTGACTTTCTCAACCAGTTTTTCTAATTCCCATTCTTCTGAGGGCAAATCTGGGTTGATGTAGTAGTCAACGATGTCGTCCATCGTTTTTTCAGCGTATTTGATGACTTGTTCTTTTAAGTCTTGCCCTTCTAATACCCGACGGCGTTCGGCGTAGATGGCGCGACGTTGGTTGTTCATTACCTCGTCGTATTCAAATACTTGTTTACGGATGTCGTAGTAGTAGGTTTCGACTTTTTTCTGTGCGCCTTCTAAGCTGCGAGTCAGCATTCCCGACTCAATAGGCATATCTTCTTCGACTTGGAAGGCGTTCATTAAGCCTGCAACGCGATCGCCACCAAAGATCCGCAATAAGTTATCTTCTAAACTGAGGAAAAATCTGGTGGAACCAGGGTCTCCTTGTCGTCCGGCGCGTCCCCGCAACTGGTTGTCAATGCGGCGTGACTCGTGGCGTTCTGTACCTATTACGTGCAGACCACCGATTTCGACGACGTTATTGTGTTCGCTGTCTGTGAACTGTTCGTACTCGTGCTTAATGCGGTTGTATGCTTCGCGTAACTTCTGAATTACTGGGTCTGTGGTGGGTGCTTTTTCGGCTGCCACTGCCACCTTATCTTCCGCTTCTAGTTCTGGTAAACTGCGATCGCCATATTCCCTGACTGCAACATCTACCGCTTCTTTCAGTAGTTTTTCGGTTTCTTTAGAAAGTTGGGTGGGGAAAATTTCTGGTGAAGCTTTCCAAGTTTTGACTTTTTTCCCTGGGGCAAAACCTTGGCCGCCACCATGTCCACCAGGTAAACTACCACTCGCCCTCTGTACACCAAACACATCTTCGTCTTCTGGTTGGACAATGCGTGGCATAAAATATTCCCGCAATTTCAACCGCGCCATGTATTCGGAGTTACCACCGAGGATAATATCTGTACCTCGACCCGCCATATTGGTCGCAATGGTAACAGCACCTCTCCGTCCTGCCTGGGCGACAATTTCCGCTTCCCGTTCCACGTTTTCGGGGCGGGCGTTGAGTAATTCGTGGGGAATACCAGCTTGTTTGAGGAGTTGGCTGAGATATTCTGATTTTTCGACACTAGTGGTTCCTACGAGTACAGGGCGACCAAGTTCGTGCATTTCGGCACATTCTCTGGCGATCGCTGTCCATTTACCCGCCTCTGTCTTAAACACCAAATCCGACAAATCTTGCCGTTTTCTGATGCGGTTAGTCGGAATGATACTGACTTCTAGTTTGTAAATTTTTTCAAACTCAGCTTCTTCAGTCTTGGCTGTTCCTGTCATCCCGCCTAATTTGGGATACAGCAAGAACAAGTTTTGATAGGTAATTGTGGCTAGAGTTTGAGTTTCGGGCTGAATTTCTACGTGTTCTTTGGCTTCAATGGCTTGGTGTAGACCATCACTCCAGCGCCGTCCCGGTAATACCCGTCCGGTAAATTCGTCTACAATGACGACCTCACCATTACGAACGATGTAATTGACATCCTTTAAGAACAATTCTTTGGCTTTAATCGCGTTAAATACAAAGTGCGCCCAAGGATCTTCCGGGTCAAATAAATCTGTGACACCTAAAAGCTCTTCTGCTTCCGCAAAGCCTTCATCAGTCAGCAACACGTTACGAGCTTTTTCATCTACCTCGTAATGGTCATCTTTTCTCAGTGTCAGGGCGATTTCCGCCGCTTGTAAATATTTTTCTGTCGGTCTTTCTACCTGACCAGAAATAATCAATGGTGTACGGGCTTCATCAATTAAAATTGAGTCTACTTCATCAATGACACAATAGTTAAACGGACGTTGCACCACATCAGCCATTGAAGTGGCCATGTTGTCGCGCAGGTAGTCAAAGCCGACTTCACTATTGGTAACGTAAGTAATATCACATTCGTAGTTCTTTTGGCGCTCGCTGGGGTTCATGGTCGCCTGAATGAGTCCCACACTCAAGCCGAGGAAGCGATGCACCTGTCCCATCCACTCCGCGTCCCGACGAGCTAGGTAGTCGTTGACAGTCACGACGTGGACACCCTTACCCGTGAGAGCATTTAAATAGCTAGGTAAGGTTGCTACCAGGGTTTTGCCTTCCCCAGTTTTCATTTCCGCAATTTGCCCAGAGTGCAGGATGATACCGCCCAACATCTGGACATCAAAGTGTCGCAACCCTAAGACTCGCCGTCCTGCTTCTCTAACCACGGCAAATGCTTCGGGCAAAATATCATCCAGAGTTTCGCCTTTCGCAAGACGCTGTTTGAATTCTCCGGTTTTACCTTTTAATTCCTCATCAGAGAGAGCTTTAATTTCTTCCTCTAAGAGATTAATTTCCGTGATGTAAGGTTGGTATTTTTTCAGTTTACGAGCGTTGGGATCGCCCAACAGGAGTTTTAACATGGCGGTTATGGAACTAAATCAAGGGGGATGGGAAATATAGCTTTGGTATTGATTATAAGAATTTAACCTAACCCAGCTTTTTTAGTAGGAGATGGGTAGGAAATGAAAATTCACTCAAAAACACAAAAACGTAGATGAAATAAATCTACTAAAAGATTTGCTTTTATTTTACGTTTGATATTGAAACTCTATTAATACTATCATTTCGCCCGAAACTGAAGCAGTGAACCCCGATCATGCTGGAGTAGCGATGCCCGACTGAAGTGTAAAGTTTAGGAATGATGTGGGGTGAGGGGCTAGAGGCTAGTTTTTTTACTCAACAATTCCTCGTAAATACACTAAGTAAAATTTCATACTTCATACTCCATACTTCACACTCGGCATTAAATATTGCGTCAATGTATGGGCATCTACACCTAGTTCTGTGCGTTCTTGGGCTGCTAATATTCCGGCTTGGGAATGCCACCAAGCAGCAGTAGCGACGATATCTTCTACAGGAATTTGTTTTTTTGTTGCTTGTGCCAATAAACCACCCAGTAAGCCAGTTAACACGTCACCACTACCACCACGGGCTAAGGCTGGGGTACTTTCAGGATTAATCCAGACGTTACCTTGAGAATTGGCAATGGCAGTCCTCGCGCCTTTTAACAATACCACTGCGCCACTTTGGGCTGCGGCTTCTCTGACGGCTTTGATTCTGTCGTGTTTGGCATCTGATACGTTGGGAAATAACCTGTGAAATTCACCTGTGTGGGGAGTGAGGACAGTTGTCGCTTGTCGTGTTTGTAAAGTGGGGATAGTGTCTAGCTGTGCCAAAATATTTAAACCATCGGCATCAAGAAGCAAGGTGCGATCGCTCTCAATAACTTGCTGCACAATGGGAGTAGCTTCACGGGTTAAACCAGGGCCACAGGCGATCGCACTAAAAGCACTTAAATTAGTATTCTCTGGTAATGTTAATTCTAAAATTGCCCCTGTCTCGGTTTCTGGGCAACCAATAATTAATGCTTCCGGTAAATGTGACACCAGAAGATATTTTAATGATTCAGGAACCGCTACAGAGAGCATTCCCACACCACTAGCCCGCGCCCCCAACGCTGTTAAAATTGCCCCACCAGCATAACGCCGCGAACCACAAATTAATAATAGATGTCCTTCTTTATACTTGTGGGTTACTGCTGGACGTGGCAAAGGTAAAGTAGAAAGTGCAGTTTTTCTAGTAATTCGTCTAATTTTGGGTGTATTTCCCAATACAGCTTCTATATCTGCCACGGGAATATCAAAATCAATTAACTCTGCTTTGCCGACGTACTCTAAAGCATGATCTTGCAATAAACCCAACTTCCACAAACCCAAGCATAATGTGTAAGTAGCGCGAATTGCCGTTCCTAAAACTTCTCCGGTATCGGTATGCAACCCAGACGGGATATCAATACTAATAATCGGTTGTTGCCATTCATTGAATTGATTAATTGTAGAAGCGATCGCATCAGTAAGCGGTCTTTCTAACCCAAATCCAAATAAACCATCAATTAAAAAATCACAATTCGGTAATTGTTCAATATTTTGATAACAAGAAATACCCAAACTTTGAGCATATTGTAAATGCTGTGCAGTTAATTCTTTTAACTTAGAAAAAGGCGAATATATCCAAACTTCATACCCACGAAAGTGTAATTCACGGGCTACAACCAAAGCATCCCCACCATTATGACCAGGGCCAACTAAAATACCTACACGGCATAAATTATCAGACAAAGGAAATAACTGCTGCACGCGCAGGGCAATCAGTCCAGCGACCTTTTCCATCAAAGCAGCTACAGGCATACCTACGGCAAAAATCCGTTCTTCAATGTCCCGCATCTGCACGGACGTGACTACAACTTGTGCAGTATATTCTTGTCTGTTTTGCGCGTGGTTGATCTGAATAAGAGACGGGTTTGGCATTGTTATAAATTTCCAGATTTAGTTGCTGATAGGAGTTGAGTTAAAAGTTAGTGAAAGAGAATTCAGAAGTCAGGAGTCAGAAGCCAGAATTATTAATTCATCAATATTCTGCTAACAAATTGATTATTACTGATTAACAAACTCTGAGCAATTCTGACCCTTCGACAAGCTCATACCAATTCTATGTGAGGCTGCACTTAATCTTTTATCTCTTCTTTCTTTGCGTTCTACCCTGCGGGAAGCCGCTATCGCGTCTATGCGCCCTTTGCGGTTCGTTCTTTAATTCAGTGCATATTCATACAGAATTAGTATCATGGCATCACTTCTAGATTCTGAATTATTCAAAAAATCTCCAGATATTTACTCTTTACTTTTAACTCAGAACTCGGCACTCAGCACTTACCTAGCGTAATAAACCCTCGCATCACCAAATCCTAAATCCCGGACATATCTATTCCATCTATCTGCATCACCCCGTTCCACAAATGGCCCTACAGCTACATGAGGGCCAAAGGGTCTTTGTCTTTCTTGCACTAAGCTAGAATAGCCACTTTTACGGATGATTGTATTAGCAATTACAGGTAAATCTTGAGTTCTCCCAGGAATCACAACATAATACCGATTACTTCTCTTTTGAGAATTGCTGCTACTATTACTACTGCTAAAATTTTGTATTTCCTGCCCGTTAGAAAAGCTGACAATTCTTGCACCACGAATACCAGAAAATTCTAGTTGTCTCACCCGATCCTCAGCGTTAGATCGCCTGTTAAACACTCCTGACTGAATAATCGAACGTCCTTGATATGGACGGATGTAAGCCTCTGGTTCAATTTGCCGGACTCTTTGCAGTGTTTGGTAATTATCACTGTCAACATAGACAAAGTAACGTTCAAAGTTTTGGCTATATTGATTGGGCTGACTCGGTTGAATTAATACAGGATTTTGTTGAGACTGATTATCTGTAGATGGGTAGGGAAAAGGAGTAGAATCATATTGCTCAATTTGCCCTGGTTGTATTTGGGGCAAAGTTTGTTGATTATCTGGGGTAACGGAAGTATCTGGCGGTGGTGGTAAAGTTTCAATGACTGTTTGTTGTGACAACAAAAGATGATGATTGTTGATTTGTGCTTGGGCTGGATAAATCTGGGAAATCATCGCCAAGGAACTTCCCAAAAATAAAGGCATTATCGACAATGTACTAAACTGACCTGATAACTTTATGGACATAGTAGTAACAAAATTTTTCAAACCATATAATCTAAGCATAAAATCCACAGGCACAGGTGGCAATGGATACATTATAGGAAACAGGTGACAGGAAACAGATTTGATGATGAGTCTTTTTCCTTTAGAAAATAGTAAGGTTGGGTTACGCTATCGCTATCGCTACACCCAACCTTACATCTGATGAGGATGAGATCGTGCTAGTTGATATTGGCACTCATGATGAGGTTTATTGAAAAAAGATAAAATGATGAGCTTGATTTTTAAGACAGTCGCTACTTCTGGAAAGATAATCTTTTGACTTTTGATTTTTGACTTTTGACTTCCCGTTAGGGCGTGATACACTTTACAAGTCTCTGCGCGAGAGAAGAGAAAGCGACCACCCAAAGCCACCTACAACTGACTATTGTGAGCTAAGAAGGCATCAAACATAGACGCTATAGGCAGTGACTACATCCAGATTGCCGTAAATTCCCGTAAAAAGCAACATAGTTAGACTTGCAATGCCAATAAGGTGCGTTACGCTTTGCTTCAACGCACCCTACAATTTTCTAAAATTCTCTGAATTTTTATTCAATAAGGCATAAAGGTATCTAACCTGCCAAATACTGCCATATCTTCTGCATCTAATTCTACAGGTGTGCCACTGCGAATTAATTCAGCAAAGTCTTCATTTGGAACCATAATTGTTAAGGTATACAGGCGGCTAGAGCCTGTATTTTTAATTAAGTGTGTGCCTGTGGGCGGTACTAATAAACTATCTCCGGCTTTAATAGCGACTTTTTTACCATCACAAATAGCTACTCCTTCACCTTTGAGAATAAAAAACATTTCTACTGCCCATTGATGACGATTTGGCGGTGTCTGTCCACCCACATCAAATATTTCTACACAACAAGTTAAAGAAGTATTGGCGTTGGTGGAATCAAAGATAATTGCTAATCGATTACTATCATGAGGGCTGATGCGGTATGCTTGATAATCTTTGGGAGATTTAATAACAGGAATTACGCAACGAGTAGAGTGCATCTTAATCATCCTCTCCTGTTAATTTGGGGTGGCTTAAAGCTGTGAAAATTGCTTGGGAATCGGTGACGAAACCAAAGCATTGTTTAACGTTGTATAAGGTTGCTAACCAACAATAATCGGGTGAAGTTGTCGCGGTACAATCTTTAACTAAAATGCAGTCATATCCTAAAAAATTAGCGTCACAGAGTGTAGTTAATACACATTGATCAGCATTCACACCAGCAAAAAATATTGTAGTAATTCCCAAATTCCGCAGAATACTATCTAAGGGTGTGTCCCAAAAGCCACTCATACGGTATTTGTCGATGCGGATATCTTCGGGTAACTGTGGTAGTTCATCAACTACGGCTGCTGCCCAGCTACCTGCCATTAATACCCTAGCACCGTTTTTGGGTAAGCAGTCGCCTAAGCCCACACCATCACCGCTAGGGTTATAGACGTGACGGGAAGCCGCACTGATATTGAGTAAGTCGGGACGATTACCCCAATTTACCCAAATTACCGGCACGTTAACATGACGCAGTTTGGGCAGTAAATTATTTAACGGTTCAATGGGTTGACGTGCGGGAGTCACATCCACGCCAATGTGCGCTAACCAGCCATCGGGATGACAAAAGTCGTTTTGCATGTCAATAACAAGAATTGCGGCTTTTGCCAAGTCAAGGCGCAGGGTTTTAGTTTCGGTTGTTAAGATAACGGGTTGTGGGTTTTTGGGAGAACGGGTAATATCTGCGATCGCATGATCTACCATCCAAGCATTTGGCGCAACTCCCAAAGTCCGCAGAGGCTGATTCATAAATTTGCAACACCCAACACCTATTTCTATTTTGTAACTTGAAAACAGGTAGAGCGTTCAATTACTTAATCAAGGTTTAAATCGTGAACTTTACTATTAAAAATGTCTTAATTTCTACTGATGATGGGTACTCCACCACAGATGTGCAGGTTGTAGATGGTAAAATTGCAGCGATCGCACCTCATCTTGATGTTGTGGGGACGGCAGTTAACGGCGAATATAAGCTACTACTACCCGGTTTTGTTAACGCCCACACCCATTCTTCGGAAAAGTGGCAACGGGGAATTATTCCGCCTTTGCCCTTAGAATTATGGTTGGCGCAGTTGTATGATTTCCCCCCCCTCGACACAGAAAAAGTCTATCTCAGCGCCTTGGGAACGGCGGTAGAAACTTTACTATCTGGGGGTACGAGTGTTGTAGATCATTTGGTACTGATTCCTGGGGAAGAGTTAGAAACCATCACGGCGGCGGTTCGCGCTTACCGAGAAATTGGGATTCGGGCTTTTATTGCACCGTTAATTCAAGATGAATCTTTAACCGCCGGTATTCCTTCTGGGGAAAATGAACGTAACCACGAGCCTTATTTTCGTTCGACTGCGGAAACTTTAGCACTTGTGGAGGAAGCCGTTAGACAATTTCATCGCCCGGATGAAGGGGTGAGTATTTTAGTTGCGCCTACGGGGATTCAGTTGTGTAGTGATGCTTTATTTACTGGTTGTATTGAGTTGAGCGATCGCTATAATTTATGTCGTCACTCCCATTTGTTGGAAACCAAAGCCCAAGAAAAACTCGCCCAGGAAAAATACGGTTGTAGTGCTGTTGAACATCTTAAACGCCTGGGTTATTTAGGCGATCGGACTTCTCTCGCCCATTGTGTGTGGTTAAATGAATTGGATATTGAAATTCTCGCCGAAACTCAATCTACAGTTGTGCATAATCCCTTAAGTAATTTGCGTTTAGGCAGTGGAATTGCGCCAATTTTAAAATATCGCCAAGCTCAAGTAAATGTCACATTTGGTTGTGATGGTGCTTCGAGTAATGATTCCCAAGATTTATTAGAAGCGATTAAAATTGGTTCAATTCTGCACAACACCACAGAACGAGATTATCAATATTGGATTACACCCCGACAAGCAACAGAAATGGCAGCTTTGGGTGGTGCTAAAGGTTTGAATATGTCAGATAAAATTGGTTCTTTAAATGTTGGTAAACAAGCTGATTTAGTCCTTTATGATTTGACCAGTTTATCATTATTACCTCGGACTGATCCCATCGGTCTATTAGTTTTAGGTAGACCGACAAACGCTGTTGATAGTGTGTGGGTAAATGGCAAACAAATAGTAGATAATCATCAAGTAACTAAGATTAATGTTGATGAGTTGCGACAAGAATTATTCCAACGCAGTCAGTGGGATATTCAGCGTTATTCGCCAACTGTCGTGGAGATTGAAGCTCATTATCGTACTGTCATGGGTTTGTAAATTACAAAAAAATACGGTTACATCTTATCAACTTACATCTGCTACTTTATTGCGATTAAGCGAGACTTACGTAAGTGTCATAATTGGTGGTTGGTGCGTGACGCTATAAATCTGATGACTCCGTTCAAATCTTCTCGTCGCGTCACACACCCTACAGAAAAAATATGCGAGTTGCGTAAATCCTATTAAGGTAAGGTGGGCAATGCTAAAAATTTGCTGACTTATTAATTTATAATTTTTGGGAATTGCACAACCTACGTTGATATGTAGCCTCTCATGGAATTGGTATAAAAAATACGTTGCAATTTCCTTATACCGTGTTTCTGTCTTATTAAATTAAAAGTAGTCACTGATGAATCAAGAAAATAATCAAAACCAAACAAAGCAGAAACCACAGGACGATCAGAATAAAGCTCGCAGAAATTGGTGGATTGAAATTGTCTCGCTATTAGCATTAGGATATCTGATATTTAGCTTAATTAGTCCCATCTTTTTTAAAGAAGGACAACAGCCCAGAAAAATAGAAATTCCTGATATTTTAGTTATTGCTATTATTTTATTTTTCAACTCTAATTTGCTCAATAGATTAGAGGATTTTGGTATTTCTAAAGAAGGTGGGATTACAGCTAAGTTTAGGGAACTAAAGCAAGAAGTCAATAAACAGAAAAAAGAAATCGATGAACTGCAAGCACAACAACTAGAACAGTTAGAAAAGCAACAAAAAAACTTAGAAGAAATGCAAGCGTTTATGTATAATTTTTTATTAGGAGATAAAGATTATGAAAAGATTGCTCAACTTGATCAGCATTTACAAGCAAATACTAACTATAACTTTTATGTGTCAGAAAAGGTCGCTGATGAATTAAGACGTTTGCGAGATTTGAAATTAATTCAGACTAATTCTGGTTATATTAGCGATTTGGTGAAAGCAAGCGATTATGGTAGACAACCAATCGATTTAACTAAATATTTTTGTGTTACAGATTTAGGTAAAAAGTTTTTAATAACTCGTGAGACTTTACAGTCTAGCAATCAACAAGAAACAACTAATTCTGAGGAAACACCAAAAGTTGAGTAGGTAATGGTGTCTGTTATCTATTTTTTCTCATCTGTATGCTACATCGGGAAGCAGGATAGGATAATGATAGGAGGATAAAATGGATATATCCATTATCAATATTTCAAACAAAAACACGAAATTATTATTGTGAGGCTTGTTATGCTAACTTCAACTGATTTTAGAGGCTTATTTAATGAGCGATTTTTCCGTAACTTTTTGCCAATACCCGCAACTAGTTACTTTCATTTAGAAATAGGCACACCAGATTTTCAACTACCGGATATTACTAACGGTAATTTAGTAAAATTATCAGATTATCGTGGTAAGCAACCAGTATTACTGGCGTTTACTCGTATCTTTACCGAAAAGCAATACTGCCCGTTTTGTTATCCCCATATTAAAGCTTTGAATGAAAACTATGAGGAATTTACAAAACGTGGTATTGAAGTATTAATGATTACAAGTACTGATGAAAAGCAGAGTCAAATAGTTGTCCAAGATTTAGGCTTAAAAATGCCTTTGTTAAGTGATCCCAGTTGCCAAGTATTTCGGAGATATCGAGTTGGGCAAGCTTTGGGAGCGCCTTTACCAGCGCAGTTTGTGTTAGATAAAGATGGCAAATTACTTTATCGCCATTTGTTTTCTTTTTTAGATCATAATGCGAGTGTGGAGACATTATTAGCACAGTTTGGTGCTGCATAAATGCAGGATGAATTATCTCACGCAGAGGCGCAGAGGCGCAGAGAGAACAAGGAGTTTTACATTTGAGTACCTGAAATTTCATCTCCTAATTCAGCAACACCCACAGTTTAATACCGCCAAACTTGATTGATAATATTGCCATCGGCTGCTATTAGTTGAATTTGTAAAGGCATTTGTCCGGCGGCGTGAGTTGAACAACTTAAACAGGGGTCAAAGGCACGAATCCCGGCTTCGACACGGTTGAGCATTCCTTCAGGAATATCATTACCTTGAATGAAATGTCGGGCAATTTGAGCAACTGTACGATTCATTGCTAGGTTATTTTGTCCTGTGGCAATGATTAAGTTGACTTTTTGCAGTAACCCATTTTCATCAACGCGATAATGATGAAATAATGTGCCGCGTGGTGCTTCGCTGACACCAACTCCTTCTAGTTGGTTAATGCCTGCTTCGGCACGCAGTCGTGTTGATAAAATGTCTGGGTCGTTAAGTAAAATTTCAATGTGTTCGATACAAGCGATAATTTCGATTAAGCGGGCATAGTGATAAAAGAAAGATGATTTGACTGTACCTTGACCGCGATCGCGGAATTCTTGTAATTCTTGATCAGCTAAAGGTGTGCCAATTCGATTACAAATATTTAGTCGTGCTAGTGGCCCTACCCGATACATCCCACTATCTATCCGACAATGGTCATTTTGGTTAGGATAACCCAAGGGTCGGTAGTAGGGAGATTTTAAGTAAGAGTCTGGTTGAACTGCTTCCCCAATAAATTCTTGATAGCGCGTGGGATCAAGTTTATCGGCAAGGATGTTACCTGCACTATCCACAAAGCGGAGATGTCCATCGTAAGTTTCCCATAAACCATTGGGAGTGACTAACCCCATAAATAAACTAGGGAAATTACCAAAGGTTTGGGCTTCGGCGGCATAATCGTCGAGCAAGTTTTTAAATCTCGCCAACGCATTTAAAATCGTGGCGCGGGCTTCGGGAATGCGGTTTTGGATATGGCTGCGTTTTTCTGATGTGAGTGGTTCGCGCACACCACCGGGAACCGCCCAAGCTGGGTGAATCTTTTGTCCTCCCAGTAACTCAATAATTTCTTGACCAAACTGACGTAAACGAATTCCACCACGGGCAAATTCTGGTTCTGCTGCAATTAAACCAAAGACATTGCGGGTTTGGGGATTACTATCCATTCCCAATAAAAAATCAGGGGCGCTGAGATGAAAGAAGCTCAGTGCATGGGATTGGAGAATTTGCCCTAAATTCATCAATCTTCGGAGTTTAGCAGCTGTCGGTGGGATAGTAACAGCTAAAATGCGATCGCCTGCTTTAGCTGAAGCTAACAAGTGACTCACCGGACAAATACCACAAACCCTAGCGGTAATTGCCGGCATTTCCCACAACGGCCGACCTTCGCAAAACTTCTCAAACCCACGAAATTCTGTGACATGAAAGTGAGCATCACTCACTTGACCAGTATCATCCAAAAAAATACTAATCTTGGCATGTCCTTCAATGCGGGTAACGGGATCGATAACGATTTTTTTAGTCATTGCTGGTTAAGAGTGCTGAGTGGGGAGTGTGGGGAGTGTGGGGAGTGTGGGGAGTGTGGGGAGTGTGGGGAGACAAGGTAGAAAGATGCTTGTGTGTCCTCCTTGTCTCCCTTGTCCTCCTTGTCTCCCTTGTCGCCCGTGTCTTCCTTGTCCCCTCACTTCACACTTCATACTTCACACTTTCCGAGTAATCTTCAAAAGCTGTGCTGTCGATTTTGACGGCTGTTTGATGTGCGATTTCTGATTGCATTTCGTCCACTGCATCCCAAGCTGCGGCGCATTCTTCTGAGTGGATACCTTTTTCTATGCAGATGGCGCGAGCTTTTTTAATCTCTTCTTGTAGTTGTTGTTCTAAAAGAATCGACCGGGGTTGTTCCAGAAAGTCACTTAAAGCCAAAATATCAGTCAGCGAAATGATCCCTACCAGTTCACCTTGGATAACAGGCGCTCTGTGTAAACGATGTTGAGCAAACAACCGCGCGACATATTCTAAACCCAAGTCGGGATTAATTGCGATGCAAGGCTTGGTCATAACCTCGTATACCCGTGTTTTATGAGGGTCTTTACCATAAGCAATAACTTTATAGACAATATCGCTCTCGCTAATAATGCCGTAAGCATCTTGTTCGTGGCGACGGTCAACAATTAACGCCCGCCAATCTCTAGCCCGCATTAACTGTACTGCTTCTGCAACTGTGGCAGAGCTACGAATGGTGGCTACATCTTTTGTCATAATGTCTGCGGCTTTTAGCATAATAAATCTCCTATAGAGTGGGGAATAAGGGGACAAGGGAGACAAGGGAGACAAGGTGGACAAGGGAGAAATTTAACCAAATTTGATTAATTCGCGTCCTGCGAGTTGTGGTTTTTCACCTTTTAAAAGCGGTTCTAATGCGGCGCGAATGCGTGTTGCTGAGGGTGGACAACCGGGTAAATAAATATCAACGGGGACTACGTAATGTACAGGTGTGACTTGATCTAATAGCGGGGGTACTATGCCGGGTTCTTGGGGTATTTGGGGATGAAGATCCACAAGTTCGACATAACATCGCTGGAGTACTGGTTCGGCGCTACCTAATGGATTACGTAAGGCGGTAACATTGCCCGTCACAGCACAATCACCAAAGGAAATTAAGAGTTTAGAACGTTCTCGAACGGTGCGGATTGTGGTTAAGTGTTCTTCATTAGCGATCGCACCTTCCACCAAAACTACATCTACATCCTGGGGATATTCTTTAATATCAGCGAATGGGCTGTAAACAATATCCACCAGTCCGGCTAAATCTATCAGCCATTCATCTAAATCTAGAAAGGACATGTGACAGCCAGAACAGCCGCCTAACCATACTGTTGCTAGTCGTAAGCGAGTCATAGTTGATTTTGGGGAGTGGGGAGTGGGGAGTGGGGAGTGGGGAGTGGGGAGTTGGGAGTTGGGAGTGGGGGGAGACAAGGGCGAGGTGGGAGACAAGGGCAAGGGGGGAGACAAGGGCGAGGGGGGAGACAAGGGCGAGGGGGGAGACAAGGGTGAGGGGGGAGGTTTGGAAGGATGGTGAAGAAATCTTTCCCCCCTCTCTTCCCACACTCCCCACACTTCCCACACTCCCCACACTCCCCACACTCCCCACACTCCCCACACTTCCCACACTTCCCACACTCCCCACACTCCCCACACCTCCCAAACTCCCACACTCCCTACTCATCCCTCATAACTTCCTGCCATTCCAGGACGACAGGGTAAGGGACTGAAATATTGATCGACTTCTGTCCAGGTAAAGGAATGGCGAGTTGTAGGGGTTCGTTGGGTAATTGGGGCAAGATATTTTGGAAGTTGTACTGGCCGATAGTTGGGGCTGGGGCTTCATCGAGGAACACGTCAGAGGCTGTGAACACTTTGCCGGATGCGGTGGTGATTTTCAGGGGTTGGGGATGAATTAATTCGGCGGAGTTGGGAAAACCCACAAGCCGCAGATTTACACTGGTATTTTGACCAGGATAAATTTGCTTAAATAGAACCACTTGCCAGACGTGTCCTGATTGATCATCTAATTTTGTTTGTGAGCGATAAAGTATTTCGCCAGGGGCGGCTTCTAAATGTGTAACAGATGCGATCGCCGTTGGTGATGTGGGACTTGCTAAAGCCAGGAATATAGATATTGTCAAAATACTGACTACTAGCAACCACCAAAATATGTTTCGGATGCGACGGAGTTTCATATATATCTCCTGGCTTCGACTCAAAATCAACGGCTAAAAATTCCATTGCTGTTTTTCTCTTGCGGTAACTAAGAAATCAAGTTTGTCCCGATGATGTTTCATTTCCCCAACACTGGAACCTTGGTAGAAAATCGCACCTGTGGGGCAAGCGTTGACACATTTACCACAAGAGGTACAAGTTTGAGATGTTCCCCAGGGCTGGCTCAAGTCAGTAATGACATGGGAGTTTGTACCCCTGCCTGCCATATCCCAAGTGTGAGCGCCTTCGATTTCGTCACAAACACGGACACAACGAGTACACAGCACACATCGGTTATGGTCAATACCGAAGCGATCGTGGGAAACATCTACTTTGCGATTGGGGAAGTGATAATCTAAACGTACATGATCCATACCCATTTCAATCGCTAAGTCTTGTAATTCGCAATTACCGTTTGCTACGCACACAGAACAAATGTGATTGCCTTCCGCAAACAGCATTTCAACAATTGTCCGACGGTATTTTTGCAGGCGATCGCTATTGGTGTAAACCTCCATTCCTTCGTTAACTTTTGTCACGCAAGCAGGTTGTAATTTACTACTGCCGGCAATCTCAACTAAACACAGCCGACAAGCACCGACATCTCCCACACCTTCTACATGGCACAGTGTGGGAATATGAATTCCGGCTGCTTGCGCTGCATCTAGCAACGTTTCTTCTTCGCTGGCGCTGACCAGTTGACCATTAATTGTTAAGGTTTTTACGGTCATAATTTAGGTGAGAGGTTACAGGTTACAGGTGAGGGACTAGGGATTAGGGGTTAGAGGTTGAGGGTTATGGTTTAAAAATTCAGGTTTAATACTTAGAAAACTAACGCCGTGTGCAACTTTCTCTAAAACCTAACCCCCAACCCCTTCCCTACTAGGGAAGGGGAGCAAGATTCAAAGCCTCTCTCCGCTCCGGGGAGCCAGCGCGTTGCGGAGGTTCCCTCCGTTGTAGCGACTGGCGTGAGAGGTTTGGAGAGGGGTGTCAAGAATAAGTCGCACATCGCGCAAACTAGTAATATTTGTCACTAATCTCTAGTCCTCACACCCTTACATCTCTAAACCCTTACACCATTACTTCCTCCTCCTTAATCAACTCCAAGTACTCTTCAATCAACTCAACGTATTCCTCGCGGAAGTAGCGTAATGTACTCAAGACGGGGTTGGGTGCAGATTGTCCTAAACCGCACAGGCTGGTGTGTTTGACCATATCGCACAGTTCTTCCAGGAGCGTCATATCAGCTTGAGTTGCTTTGCCTTGCATGAGTTTGGTTAATAATTTGTGCATCTGCACAGTGCCGACGCGGCAAGGAATACACTTACCGCAGGATTCATCCATGCAAAATTCCATGAAGAAGCGGGCAACGTCTACCATGTTGGTACTATCGTCCATGACAATCATGCCGCCGGAACCCATCATTGAGCCGAGGTTTGTCAGGGATTCATAATCTACAGGTGTATCAAAGGCGGAAGCAGGGATACATCCCCCAGAAGGGCCACCTGTTTGTACTGCTTTAGCTGTACCACCATCGGGAATACCGCCTCCCATTTCTTCGACAATTTGTCGTAAGGAGGTTCCCATTGGGACTTCGATTAAGCCTGTGTTGCGGATTTTGCCTGCGAGAGCGAAAACTTTTGTCCCTTTGCTTTTTTCCGTCCCAATATTCGCAAACCAGTCAGCACCGTTACGAATAATTGGTGCGATGTTAGCGAAGGTTTCGACGTTGTTAATTAAGGTGGGATGACCCCACAAACCCGATTCAGCCGGATAGGGTGGGCGGGGATGAGGTAGGCCGCGTTTACCTTCGATACTCTCCATTAAGGCAGTTTCTTCACCGCAGACATAAGCCCCAGCACCAATGCGGATATCGATTTTGAAGTCAAAGGGAGATTCAAAAATTTGGCTACCCAATAAACCAAGGCGTTGGGCTTGATGGATGGCCGTTTGCAGCCGATGAATTGCCACGGGATATTCTGCCCGGACATAAATATAACCTTGATTGGCTCCAACGGCATAAGCCGCGATCGCCATTCCTTCTAAAACGCGATGGGGATCACTCTCTAGGACACTCCGATCCATAAATGCGCCGGGATCACCTTCATCGGCGTTACAGATAACAAATTTGCGGCCGCTTTTGGCTTTAGCAACAGTCGCCCATTTAATTCCTGTGGGATAACCTGCGCCTCCCCGTCCGCGCAAACCACTACGGCTAATTGTCTCGACTACTTCACCTGGGGTCATTTCTCGCAACACATGGTAGAGAGCTTGATAACCCTTAGCGGCAATATAAGCTTGAATTTTTTCGGGGTCAATTTTGCCGCTATTTTCTAAAACGATGGGTTTTTGATAACTAAAGAATGGCTGGGATAAATCTATTTCGGAAATATGGGTTTTGCCGCCATCCAAGGCTTCAATAATTGCAAATGCGTCTTGAGTGGTGACTTGTTCGTAAAGTTTACTACCTGCTGGGGTGTCAACTTGAACTAGTGGCCCTTGGCAACATAAACGCATACAGCCCACACCAGAAACTTGTACATCTTTTTCTAAACCTTCGGCTTTGATTCCTGCTTCCAGTTCATGTTTAACGCTGGCGGCGTTACCAGATAAACAGCCAGCAGCCGTACAGCAACGAATTTGTACTGGTTTAGCTTGAGAGCGTTCTTGTTTGGCAATTGCTAATAATTCATTGAGTTCCATTTTCCAGCCATCCTTGGATGCGATCGCAAACTGATTCTGGGGTTTGATTGCCTAAGACTGTGCCATCAAACACCACAGCCGGGGCAATTCCGCAAGCCCCTAAACATCTTGCTGTCAGTAGTGATAATTGACCGTTGGTTGTAGTTTCACCAGCCCGAATGTGAGTTATTTTTTCTACACTTGCCAAAATTGCTTGAGCGCCTTTGACGTAACAAGCTGTTCCTGTACACAGCACACAACTATGAACTCCTTGGGGCGCTAAAGAAAATAAATGGTAAAAAGTCGCTACACCATAAACTCGGCTGGGAGGCAGTTTGAGTTTATGAGCAATATAAAGTAATAAGTCGCTTTCTAAGTAACCGTATAGTTCTTGGGCTTTGTGGAGAATTTCGATTAAGGCATCTTGTTGATACTGGTGACGCTTCATAGTTGCGTCTAGCATCTTCAGGCGTTTATCACCACTAGGATGGGGTAAAACTACGGTTGATGCGGTTGTCATTGTTACTGCTAGAGATTCGTGAGTTATAGGAGGGGCGGGGAGTGTGGGGAGAGAGGGGAGTGTGGGGGGAAAGATTTCTTCACCATCCTCCCACTCCTCCCACCCTTCCCCCTCTCCCTTGTCTCCCTTGTCCCTAAGTCAAGCCTGACTAATCACCGTCACGGCTGGTTTGTCAGCCTCTTTCTTGACAGGGGGGTGATTGACGATAAAGACTGAACATTTGGCGTGATGCAGTACGTAGTTACTTACACTACCCAAGAAAAATTCTGTTATTCCCGAACGTCCCCGATGTCCCATGACAATTAAGTCTGCATTCCATTGAGCAGCCAGTTTACAAATAGTATTGCCAGGGTTGCCTAAAATTTGGCTAAATTCTGCTGTCACATTGGCTGTGTTGGCTTGAGCCGAGAAAGATTGCAACATCCCCACGCCTTCATCTTTGAATTTATCCCATTGTTTTTGGTATAAATCTAAACTTTGGGCGCTCAAACCTGGATAGTAGTCCACATTAGATAACATGGGAATATAAGGGCTACCTTCTTCCTCTGGGGAGAGAACATGCAGCAGCAATAATTGGGCGGATATAGCTTTGGCTAAGGTCAATGCTTGCTCAAAAACCTCTGTTCCCATTTCCGAACGATCCAATGCAACCAAAATCTTTTTCAGCATATAGACCTCTGGCTGTGATTGCGAATAACTTGAAAGTTTTTGGTGTGTAAATGCAGAATCACCATAATTGAGAAGTCTGCATCTGTTTTTGGCAAAAAATTGCAAAAATAATTTATTTAATAGCTGTAATCATCGAGCAACCCTGTATGTGACATCTATCTTTAATTTATAAAGAAAGAATTTGAGGAACTTGTGAGGATGATCCCCCATGAGATGACTGAGTTTAGATGTTGCGATCGCGCGGACTCAGCACTCAAGATGGTTGTGGGAGGGGATTTTCAGCTTTTAAGTACTATGCAAATTTGGCAAGGTTGAGACTACTCTCTTAATAGTTATTTCAGAATTTCAATGTGCCAGGAAAAGCTTGAAGAGACGTTGTAAATTTTAGAGCTTAATGCTCTCGACAACTATTTCTAAAGATTGATAAATGTTGACAATTGTGAATTAAACTTAACATTAGAGCATGAATAATTTACTATGCTTTAAAGCGCAAATTGCCAATTTAAATTTTAAATTTTAGTACTTACACAAAAGTATGAAAAAACGTAGACGCGCAAGCGGCTTCCGGCAGGGTAGGAGACGAAGTTATAAGAGTATGAGAGAGTTTTTGCGTTAAGTCATACTTTTTTTATAGCAATCCTAAATTAGTCGTGAAAAACATATATATGGAAACGAACCGCCAAGAACGCCAAGGACGCAAAGGTAAGAAAGAAGAAAAAGATATAGAAAATTTACAAATGATTTAGGACTGCTGTACTCATCATCTATTAATACTAACATTTAGGAAATCTTAAGATATGAAAATATTAGTTGTCGAGGATGACGAGTTAAATGCCTATGCCCTAACGGCTGTTCTGACTAACCAGAACTATGCAGTGGAAGTCGCAAATGATGGTGAATCTGCTTGGGATTTAATTCAAACTTATAATTATGATTTAATTTTATTAGATGTAATTTTGCCGAAATTAGATGGAATTAGTTTGTGTCGGCAAATTCGCTCCAATAATTTGCAAATGCCTATCCTGTTGTTGACGGGATGTGATAGTAGTCATGAGAAAGCAATTGGCTTGGATGCAGGGGCGGATGATTATGTCGTGAAACCATTTGCTGAGGAAGAATTAGTCGCCCGTGTGCGGGCTTTATTGCGGCGTGGGAGTGCATCATCACAACCTGTTTTAGAATGGGGAAATTTGCGTCTTGACCCTAGTAGTTGTGAAGTGAGTTATAGTAATGATTTACTATCATTAACTCCCAAAGAATATGCGCTTTTAGAATTATTTTTACGTAATAGTCGCCGCGTGTTTAGTTGCGGGATGATTTTAGAACATTTGTGGTCTTACGAAGATACACCAGGGGAAGAAGCTGTGCGGACTCATATTAAAGGGTTACGCCAGAGATTAAAAGCTGTGGGTGCGCCTGGTGATTTAATTGAGACTGTGTATGGAATTGGCTATCGGCTCAAACCCCAGGAAGAAGAGAAAACCGCTACAAAATCAGCCAAGTCTAAAAACCAGAAACCCAAAGCAGAATTATCATCACAACAACAAACACTCCAAGCCATAGCCGGAGTTTGGCAAAGATTTCAAGGGCGAGTCGATGAGCAAATCAAAGTTATCGAACAAGCGGTTTTTGCTAAGTCAGGTTTAAATAGTGAATTGCTCAACCAAGCAACGAAAGAAGCCCATACCTTAGCCGGTTCGTTAGGAACATTTGGTTTTCCGACTGGTTCAAAACTGGCGCGTCAAATTGAACAGTTACTTAAGTCTGGTCAGAAGTTAACGCCGGAAGAAATGACTCAGCTGCAAACTTGGGTGAAATCCTTGCGCCAGGAAATTCAAACTCAAGGTGAGGAGGTAAACTCAACCGCAGTTGATAGTAAATTACCTTTAGTTTTGGTGGTTGATCAAGACCAGACTATTGGGGAACAACTAAGACAAACTACGGCTGGTGCAGAATTTCAAGTAAGCATTGCTACAAATCTAGAGTCTGCCAGAACTATACTTTACCGCGACCATCCCAGCGCGGTGTTACTTGATCCTAGTTTTTCTGAGCATCCCGAAGATAGTTTGAGTTTTTTAGGAGAATTGGCACAAAGAAAACCACCTGTGCCAGTGTTAGTTTTTACTGAGCAAACAGATTTAGCCAATCGCTTGCAGTTGGCAAGGCAAGGGGGACATACCTTTTTACAAAAGCCAATGACGGCGGGACAGGTGGCAGATGCGATCGCTCAATTACTCCAACAATTACCCCACGGTGAAGCCAAAATTCTGGCTGTCGATGATGACCCAAAAATTCTCGCTCTGTTACAAACTTTACTCACACCTTGGGGTTTACAAGTAATTGGGTTGGATGATCCGCGACGGTTTTGGGAAACTTTGGAAACAGTCAAGCCAGATATGTTGATTCTGGATGTAGAAATGCCCCACAGCAACGGTATTGAGTTGTGTCAAGTGGTGCGAAATGACTCCCATTGGAGTGAATTACCGATTTTATTTCTCACAGTCCATAGTGAGGCGGACATTGTAAATCAGGTGTATAGCGTTGGTGCTGATGATTTTGTCAGCAAACCCATTGTCGGGCCAGAACTGGTTACTCGCATTGTCAACCGCCTGGAACGGATACAATTACTCAAGCGGATGGGACAAACTCAGCAACAACCATCTCAGGAAACAGAGGCGCTTTCATCTCCCATATCTAACTTTGCGGCTGACTGGCGTACCATCTTTGAAGGTGAACCGGAATGTGTGAAAGTAGTAGGGGCTGATGGCACAATTTTAGAAATTAATGCTGCGGGACTGGCGGTTATTGAAGCTAAAAGCAAAGCCAAGGTAATTGGTAAATCAGTTTACTCTTTGATTACTCCAGAATATCAAGCTGCATTTCGCCAACTGCATGAAAGTGTTTGTCAAGGTAATAAAGGTGCTTTGCAGTTTGAAATGATTACCTATCAAGGTCAGCGTCGCTGGATGGAAACTCACGCTGTACCTCTGCAAAATAAAACTGATGGCAAATTTGTCCAGTTGGCAATTACCCGCGATATTACCCACTATAAACAAGTCGAAACCGAAATTCGCCGCATTAATCGCACACTCCAAACATTGAGTAGTTGCAATCAAATTATTGTCCGCACACCAAACGAACTAGAACTACTTCAGAAAATTTGCCAAATTATTGTGGAAGTTGGTGGTTATCGGCTGGCTTGGGTAGGCTTTGCGGAAAATGATCGGGAAAAAAATATTCTACCAGTGGCGCAAGCTGGCTATGATGATGGCTATTTACAAACCCTCCAGCTTACTTGGTCAAATACTGTGCGTGGTCAAGGGCCAACGGGTACAGCCATTCGCACAGGTAAAACTTGCATTATTCAGAATATATTAACTGACCCGAAATATGAAGTTTGGCGCTGTCAAGCAGAAGAACGGGGTTATGGGGCGGCGATCGCGTTACCTTTAAAAACAGAGAATCAAACTTTTGGCGCGTTGAATATTTATGCGGCGGAAGCAAACGCTTTTGATGATGATGAAGTGCAGTTGTTGAAAAAACTGGCAGAAGATTTAACTTATGGTATTGTCGCATTACGCAACCAACGCGATCGCACTTTAGCCGAAGCCGCATTAAAACAAACTCAAGCCGCCTTACAAAAAGCCAATAATGAATTAGAATTACGAGTTGCCGAACGTACCGCCGAATTAATTACTGTCAACCGTCAATTACAATCAGAACTAGATAAACGCCAACGCATTGAAGAAGAATTGCGGGTTTCTCAAGTAAAATTAGCCCGAATTTTAGATATTGCTGATGATGCAATTATTTCTATAGATAGCAACCAAAGCATTACTTTATTTAACCAAGGAGCCGAAAAAATCTTTGGTTATACGGCTCAAGAAATCATGGGGCAGAAATTAGATATACTTTTACCATTGCGATTTACCCAAGCTCATCGTCAACACGTATCTGACTTTGGCAAATCAACAAATTTAGCGCGAAGAATGGGAGAACGGCGGGAGTTATTTGGTCAGCGCCGAGATGGTAGTGAATTTCCGGCTGAAGCTTCCATTTCTAAGTTAAATATGGGTGAGGAAGTTTACTATACAGTGATTTTGCGAGATGTGACAGAACGCAAACAAGTTGAGCGAATGAAAGATGAGTTTGTTTCTGTGGTGAGTCACGAACTCCGCACACCTTTAACCTCAATTCATGGTTCTTTAGGAATGCTCACCAGTGGTTTATTAAAAGCAGATTCTGAGCCAGGAAAACGGCTGTTACAAATTGCCATAGATAGTAGCGATCGCTTAGTCCGATTAATTAATGATATTTTAGACATCGAACGCATTGAATCTGGCAAAGTCAAGATGGCGCGGGAAATTTGCAACCTTGACGAGTTAATTCAATCAGCCGTCAATACTATTCAAACATTGGCAAATAAACAAGGAGTAAAATTAGCAATTTCTAGCTTATCAGTAATGTTATGGGCTGACCCCGATCGCATTGTCCAAACATTAACAAATTTGTTGAGCAATGCCATTAAATTCTCCGTGAGTGGAGCGACAGTCTGGTTAGAAATTCAGCAGCAACAAAATGAAGTTTTACTCTCAGTTAAAGATACCGGACGTGGTATTCCAGAAGATAAATTAGAAAGTATTTTTGAGCGATTTCAACAAGTAGATTCATCTGATTCGCGTAACCATGATGGCACAGGTTTGGGTTTAGCAATTTGCAAAAGCATTGTACAGCAACATGGCGGGCGTATTTGGGTGGAAAGTACTTTAGGCGAAGGTAGTACATTTTACTTTACACTCCCCATTTACCAAGCTCCACAAATTCCCGAAACTACCCAATCTAACCACCACTGCCCACTGCCAATCGCTTATTCTCCCTTGGTTTTGGTTTGTGATGATGATCCAGATATTGCTAATGAACTGCAAACTTTATTACAAAAAGGCGGTTATCGAGTTGTAATAGTTGCTACTGGGCAAGAAGCGATCGCCACCGCATCATCACAACAACCAGACGTGATTTTACTTGATTTGCTCATGCCAGAAATGAACGGCTGGCAAACAATGGCAATTTTAAAAGAACGTGCTGATACGCAACATATTCCGATTGTAATTTGTAGTGTTTATCAATCAGATACTAATGGCAAACCAATCACAGATTTTGCAGACTGGCTCAGTAAACCAGTGCAAGAAAGTTATTTATTACAATCCCTGAAACAAGTCGTTGCCAAACCATCGAAACGCGCCCGAATTTTAATAGTAGAAGATGACAACGACTTAGCACAATTACTAATTACTTTATTTGAGCGCCATGACATCGAAACTTGCTTGGCACAAACAGGCAGAGAAGCCATTCACCTCAGCCAAGAATTGAATCCTGACTTATTAATTCTTGACTTAATTTTGCCAGAAAGCGATGGCTTTGTGGTAATTGATTGGTTACGACAACACAATCATTTATGTACCATGCCCGTAGTAGTTTACTCCGCCAAAGATTTAGATGAGTCCGAACGCCAACGACTTAAATTAGGCTACACCGAATTTTTAACCAAAGGACGTGTAACCACCCAAGAATTTGAACAAAGAGTAATGGACTTACTTCAGCGCATCACTCATCATACAGTTGAGAGTGAAGAGTGAAGAGTGAAGAGTGCTGAGTGCTGAGTTGCTAGTAAAATATTTTTCTCCCTCGTCCCCCTTGTCTCCCTTGTCTCCCTCGTCTCCCTTGTCCCCCTTGTCCCTACTCCCTACTCCCCACTCCCAGCCTTTACAAATAATTTCAATAATCAAACCAGATTTCTATATATTGGTATGAATTATGGCAGTAAAACGGATTCTTGTTGTAGATAACGAACAGTATATTCAAGAAGTTGCCAAAATTTGTTTAGAAACCGTCGCTGGTTGGGAAGTAGTCACAGCCAATTCTGGAAAAGAAGGTATTACCCAAGCCGAGACTTACCAGCCAGATGCAATTTTACTCGATGTGATGATGCCGGATATGGATGGAATCACCACCTTTGAACAACTCCAAGCCAATGCTGCTACAAAAGAAATTCCCGTAATTTTATTAACAGCTAAAATCCAAGCCAGCGATCGCCGTCGTTATGCTCAGATGGGTATAGTAACAGCGATCGCTAAACCCTTCAACCCCCTAGAATTAGCTAATGAAGTCGCTACAGCCCTTGGTTGGAACGTTGAGAATTAGTGCAAGGGGGCTGGGGAGCAGGGGAGTTAACGCTTCATTAGCCAAGGTGAGGGATTAGTAATCATATTTACCAAACTACCTAAGATTTTGTTGTAGATTCTATATAACTCTCTACCTGATTCAACATCCATATAATTGCACTTCACGGCAAATTCAATCCATGTTTGTGTTTCTGCTGCTTCTGCCTCACAGTCATTCAGTTTAGCTACAAAAGCCGCCTCATATCGACGCTTTCTCCAAGCCTCCGCCAAATTTGCACAAACAGAACGAGATGATCTACGAATTTGATCAGTTAAAGAATATCGTTCCTCTACATTAAACTTTTTAGAGATTTCAAAGATTTTCATGGCTGCATCAAATGCCATTTGATAAACCTTCAAGTCTTGATGATTTTGAATTGGTTTTTTCTCCATCTCCCCTACTCCTCTGCCCCCCTGCCCCCCTGCGGCTTGATAAACCTTCAAGTCTTGATGATTTTGAATTGGTTTTTTCTCCATCTCCCCTACTCCTCTGCCCCCCTGCCCCCCTGCGGCCTTAATGATAAGTCTTTCACTAAACACGAAAATGGACTATTGCAGCAAAGGAGTTGTACCGTTACCGTTAGTTGATGAATTTTCCATCACAGCTTGCGTAGATTGATTGGCAACAACCGCCGCAACTGGAGTAACTTTAGGAGTAGATTGTCGACTGCGTTTTCGGTTAGAACCACCAGCTTTAGAATACTCCATACTATTTCTGCCGTAGACAGTTGCAACACCACTTAGCATTCTTTCAGACATTTCCGAAAGGGCTTTGTCCATTTGAGTTAATGTTTTGCGCGATTCTTCCAGATTGGACACCAGGGTATTATGAGATTCTAGAATGGCACGGGTATTATTGATGAGATTGTTGTAAGCTTCTATTGTTAATCCATGTCCTAAATCTAAATTTTCACTAATAGATTTCAGCAAAGCAAGACGAAGTTGGGCTTTTTCAACAGCAGCAGAACGACGAGTTTTTAAAGCCATGAGGCATCCTTTTTTAACAGTGAACAGTGAACAGTGAACAGTAAACAGTAAACAGTAAACAGTGAACAGTGATTGATAACTGATAACTGATAACTGATAACTGTTTTCAAAATAATTGAGTAACCTTTTACCTGAGATGAGTAAGTTTGTGGATTTATTTATTTAAAAGTTTCATGAAATGTTTATAAAACCTGTGTTTTTACCCATTTTTGATGCTGATTGATAATTTTGGCATAAGTATAATCAGCAAAAGTGATCGCAGAAATAACAAATGCGTACGCCGAAATAACAATTGTGTATGCAAAATCTATAACTGCATACACAAAAATAACAAATGTGTACGCCGAAATAACAATTGCATACACAAAAATAACAAATGTGTACGCCGAAATAACAATTGTGTATGCAAAATCTATAACTGCATACACAGAAATAACAAATGCGTATGCCGAAATAACAAATGCGTACACAAAACCTATAATTGCGATCAACTTTGGGCAATCCAAAATTCAGATCCCCCCGCCTACGGCGACCCCCTTAAAAAGGTAAAAATTCTTAAAGTCCCCCTTTTTAAGGGGGATTTAGG
This sequence comes from Aulosira sp. FACHB-615, assembly GCF_014698045.1. Lineage (GTDB taxonomy): Bacteria > Cyanobacteriota > Cyanobacteriia > Cyanobacteriales > Nostocaceae > Nostoc_B. Next base: position 133,323 of record NZ_JACJSE010000003.1, on the reverse strand, counting down.
GGGATCGCACATCTTTTTTCTCTGCAAGACTAATTTACCAGTATCAAATGCTTACCTGCTGCATGGCGAATTTCACGTAAGTATTGATAAAATCAGAGAAAGTATTGGCATTTTTATGCGCCGTCATCACTTATTTACCAAATTATTCTTAATCTTATTCTTAGCAAGCACACCCCAGCTTGTAGCTGCTCAAACCACCGTCAAACAGCTATTTCAACAAGGCGAAGTCGCCCAACAAGCGCGTAAATACGCAGAATCAGAGGCAATATTTCGCCAAGTTATTCAAATTGAACCAAATAATGCTGATGCTTACCACAATCTCGGCGTTGCCCTGTACAACCAAAACAAATTAGATGCCGCCGTTGCCGCCTACAAAAAAGCGATTCAACTCAACCCTAATTTTGCTGATGCTTACCACAATCTCGGCATTGCCCTGTACAACCAAAACAAATTAGATGCCGCCTTTGCCGCCTACGAAAAAGCAATTCAACTCAACCCTAACAATGTTATTGCTTATTTCGATATTTTGTTAGCCCTAACAGTGCAGAAGACATCAGCCGCAGCAACAGCTTTAGCCACTGTTGCTGAAATTACTACTAAAGTTTATCCTAATTTCAAAAGAGGCATTCCACTCAAACCTAACTATGATTTTTTTATAGCGAGTGGAACGAAAAAATTACTAGATGTTGTTGAATATAGTCGCGGTGTTTCTCTGTATAATCAGAATAAATTAGATGAAGCATTTGCCACCTTCCAAAGAACCATAAAACTCAACCCTAAAAATGCTTTCGCTTACAACTTTTTTGGCATTATCCTGCATAAGCAGAATAAATTAGATGAAGCAGTTGCCGCCTACAAAAAAGCCACAGAAATCAACCCTAACTATGCTTTCGCTTACAACAATCTTGGCCTTGTTTTACACGAGCAGAATAAATTAGATGAAGCAGTTGCCGCCTACAAAAAAGCCACAGAAATCAACCCTAACTATGCTTCTGCTTACAACGGTCTTGGCCTTGTTTTACACGAGCAGAATAAATTAGATGACGCAATCAAGGTATACAATAAAGTCATAGATTTACCAGAAGACACTACTGGAACTCCTAGCACTACTCATGCTGTCGCTTATAATAATTTGGGTTTATTACACCAACAACAAGGAAACCTGCAAAAAGCCATAAAATTTTTTGGCGAAGCAGAAACAATTGATTCCGAGTTTGTCTATGCCCGTAACAACTATGACGAAGCAAAACGATTATTGACAGAACAAGAGAATAATTTAGCAAGTGTAGAAGACGATCGCCAATGGTTGCCTAAGAACGATCCAAATGTACCTGTTAAACGTTCTATAGTACGCATCACTGCAAAATCTTTCAACAGCAACAGCCGTTGCCAGGGATCAAAGTTGGGTACTGGCGTAGTTATTCAACGACAAGGCAATCGCACTTTCATCCTCACCAATCGTCATGTCATTTTTTGTGATAACCATGAAAATAAACAAGGCAAAAATATTCAAGTAGAATTTTTCAGCACACCACCCAAAGACCGTGTGCGAATGCGTCGCAATGCCAAACTATTCAAAGCAACTTCCAAAGATGAACGACTGGATTTAGCTGTTTTAGAAATTACTGATAAGCTACCAGAAGATATTAAACCTTTAGCCATTTCTGAAACTGCCATTAACTCCAACATGCCCATTAAAATTATTGGTCATTCTGAACAAGGGGGCGAAGATAACTTATGGTCTGTAGTAATAGGAAAAATCAAGAACTATCAAAACCAACAACTAGAAATATCTGAAACAGCAGTCAAACACGGTTACTCTGGCAGTCCTGTGCTTGACTCACAAAATCGCGTTTTAGGTATAGTTTATGCCATTGATGGGCGTAAAAGCGGTGAAACACACAATTCTGCCTTTCCCATATCTGAAGTAAAAAAGCAACTGTCCATCTGGAACATTCCTTTAAACAAACGATGAATTATAAAATTATTCTTGCCAGTCTATTAATAATTACTATTAGCCATCTTCCGGCTGTTGCTTATTGTCAAGAGGGAAATCCTCGTTCTACCAATTATATACGCCGCAAATCACCCAATCGTTGCGAAGGTATCATAGAAGAACCAATAAACCTTAGTAGCTTAGATTTAATTTCCATTGTCACAAGTAGCATTGCCAGTTATGGCAAAACGCTCTCTTTACAAATTCCGCAAATTCGTGGCGGTAAAAATCCAGTGGTACAAGTACAATCATTCGGTGATAACTATCGCTATAAATTAGATGCTCTATCATTATCTAACAAAAATTCGCGCTATCAATTTATTTGGGAAACTTACGTTCTTAGAGAAGCAAAAATCCCCTCTAATAGCCTCCGCCCTTTGGCATCTTATCTACTTGGTTCGCAAAAAGTTTATGTTCCAGTTATTTTAGGGCAATCTTCTGGTAAGTATGAATTTTCCTTTTATTCCGGGAGTCGAGTCAAATTCCCCAAATTTAAAATTGTCAAAATAGACTCTTCTACTAAAGAAACCACAATCTACAGCACTAAACAACCTAACTCAAAAAGCGGTGAAACTGTTTTTACTTGGGATGGACGGAATACAGACGGAAGCAACGCCCCAGTTGGACGCTATCAAGTACACTACGTTGCGTTTATTGAACAAAGCAATCAACCTGACGAACGGATAGAAAGACGAATAAACTTTGAACACAACCCCAGTTGGTTAAAATAAATCATGGCATCTCGGCAAAAAAACAAACGCAACTCTTTCAAATTTATCAGTGCGATTTTCAGAAAAATCCAGAGGTTTTACCTCCCTAAATTAATAGGTTTTATTCAGCTATGTGTTAATAAAATTAGACAGTGCTGGCAATTTCTGAAGAAATATATAATGACGCACAAAAGATTTTTTCCTTTTCTTTTAGTGCTTCTATTATGTATTATCTTAACCTTTGCTGCAATTCTGCCAGGAAATTATGACTTTGAAGGTAATGTTATTGCTCAAAAAATTACCTTTACCTATCATAGTAAGGAGCCAGAAGTTTTTATGCAAAATATTCGCCGCATTAAACAAATAGAAAATACAGGTGTTCAAACTCTTACTTTCACAGGTAACTTTCAAAGTCAAAGTCCATCTTTACCCCAACTAAATAACTTAAACTCTGTAAAAATCCAACTCAAAGACAGCAAAAGCAGATGGATAATCACGCCAGTAAATCCCCAAGCAACCAGCACAATTGAATTAACTAAATTGCGCCTAGAACCAGGTACAAAAATCAATGAACTGAATTATGATTTTCAGCGTCAGCAACTAGCTTTCGATTTACAACCTAATCCCAACAACAATCCAAATACACTAGAGTTATCTTTAGGTGAAGAACCCCTAAAAGTTATCTTAGAAGGTTATAAGTTACCAGAGTTAAAATTACCAGATCAATTTGATGATCAAACCCCGCTAGAATTTATCGTCAATCCAAATAACAAAGAATTAGTGTTAGAAATTTACCAAAATACAAATATTCATATCACCTTAAACCAACCTCCCAAGAATGACACACAACAATGGTTTAAAAAAAAGATAGATACCAAAGACGTAAAATTTTTATATGAAGAGATAAACCCCAATGATACCGGAGAAAATGTAACTATTTCCACAATTGTTAAAGGCAAAATCCGTATGGCAGGACAAGAACAGAAAATTCAACAAAATCAGTTCCTCATGGGCGAAAACCCAAAGAAACCGCTAAACATTCAACGTATCCGCCATCTGCAAATAATCCCCAACAAAGGTATAGAAGCCCGCTTTTCTGGCAGAACTACCCAAATTCAAATCGGACTAGATGAAAATTTCCCTGTTTCCAAAATCCAGAGTAGTTGGTTAGATGACGTTTTACCCCGTGATGCCATTATTGCTTTGTTCTCTGCGGGTGCAGCCACAGTTGCTAACTTTTTAGCTTGGTTATTTAGTAACGCTTCTAACTCCGGTTCAAACAACAGCAATCAACCTTAAATCACCGTCAATTCAACAAGTTGTTTAACCTCACCCCAACTCCTCTCCGATGCGGAGGGGCTGAAATATCAACTAATAAGCTAATCGGCAGTAAAGTTGCATAATAATAAGATGAAGCCGTTCAAAAGCAACTATGCCGCCCCCAGCCAAAAACTTTTTAAAACCGTCACAAGTCAGCAATCTACAAGAAGCTCTAAAAGAAAGCGAGCTACCAAACGTTAGGGAAAGAATACTTATCATTCTGCTGCAAAATGATGGGAAAGCACAACAAGAAATTGCAAAGTTTTTGGGCTGTTCGCACAGAACAGTAGCATATTGGTGTATGCACGGTGATCCAGATGATCTAGAAACTCTACATAATAAAAGAGAGTACGCATATTATCGAAAAGCGACTCCTGAATATATTGAACTATTATTAAAAACTGTTGACCAAGACCCATCAGAATAAGGAAACGCCGATATTTTTTATGAGCAATTACAACAATTAAATGAATTAATTAAGCAAGAATGGATAAATCAAGGAAACAGTTTTGAAGATTTTGAAAAATCTGGGTCGAAGATTATTTTAATTTTAGATAATGCAAGCTTTCATAAACGTAAAGATATTCTAGCTAAAATATCTGAAGAATTTCCTAATTTTGTCCGAGAATTTTTACCTGCTTACAGTCCTGATTACAACATTATCGAGTTAGTCTGGCACTCATGTAAAGAATATATTGCCCATCGTCTGTTTAAATCAGTAGATGAATTTCTGAACTTTTTTGGTATGCGATCTGTTAAAGATGGGGTCATGCTTTACAACTGCTGAAATGCTTGCTATATATACATTTTCGCAGTTTTTGACCCCTTTTTTTATATCTTTGTGAGAAATCCGGGATTAGCTGTGTGCATTTTTAACGACAACTCTCAATCTACCTGTTTTTAGGCTTAACCGAAAAGTATTGGGGGTTGGGGGTTAGGTTTAAGAGCAAATTGCACACAGCGTTATAAGTAGTCGTGCAAAATTAAGTTCTTGTGGTAACAACAGCCTTTGCATTTGTTACCAACATAGAAACACTGAGTGCAAAAATTACTTGCAGCAGGCAACATTTAAGTAGTTAAACATAATTAATTACACAAAGTCATTGCGAATGGAGCGAAGCGAAATGAAGCAATCGCAAGGGCTGGGATTGCTTCGCTTCGCTCGCAATGACTGTAATTAATTTTGCGTGGTTACTTAACGTTTCAACTCATTTCTAACCAATTCCGGAATCAGAGAAGGACGATCCGCGACAGGAACTTCTGCTTCTTTTAAAGCTGTTAATTTACTTTGGGCTGTACCAAAATTAGGGTCACGGCCAATCACTGCGGCTAAAGTGCCAGTTTGTTGCCAATTTTTCACAGGGGATACTTGTCTACCTGCAATGTAGGCAATGACTGGTTTATCAATTGCTTCTGTAATATATCGGGCTGCGGCTTCTTCACTACCACCACCAGGTTGACCAACTAAAACGATCGCTTCTGTATTTTCATCTTCATCGAGAATTTGCAACCATTGTAAAAATGATGAACCCACGATCGCATCACTGCCAATACTGACACTAATTGATTGTCCTAAACCTGCTTTGGTTAATTCCCTAGCAACTTCGTAGGTTAAAGTACTGCTGCGGCTGACAATTCCCACAGGGCCGGGGGTATAAAATTCACTTGGTTGTGTGCCTAACAGAATTTTTCCAGGGACAATGATTCCGGGACTGTTCGGCCCGACAATCAAAGTTTCACAAGCTTCGGCTTTGCGGAGTAATTGCACCATATCTAATGGTGGCATTCCCGCCGAGATAATGATAATTTGACGAATGTTAGAGGCGATCGCTTCTAAAGCTGCATCTAATACTTGATAAGGATGAACACAAATAATTGTGGTGTCAATTGTGCCGAACTGTGCCACAACTTCTTCAACTAAATCAAAGACTGGCAAATTATATTGTTTTTGTCCACCAAAACCAGGATTCACACCAGCAACTAAATTTGTGCCATAAGCTTGCATCTGCACAATATTAGTTTCTGAGATAAATTCACTAAAACCTTGGATGATAACTTTACTATCTGGCGTTAAGTTCATAAGAAGTATGAAGTATGAAAGATAAATTGGCGCAATATATAGAAATCCGGTTGAATTTCCGAATTTAGTTGTGTAGGTAGGGATTGGGGAGTAGGAAATAAACCTTGTTTAAGTTCACTGATTTTTTTCCCAAATCAAATATTAGCCCTATACAACTTGAATACTTAACATCTGATCTACCTTGTCTCCCCTGTCTCCCTAATCTCCTTACTTAACCTTGACACGTTGATAAGTAACAGGTTTAGCGAGACGAACAGCTTGGGCGACGGCTTCATCTAAATCTTCGACTAATACAAGTTCACCTTGATTTTCAACACCGGCTAATAAATCTTGCGCTACATTCAACTCTGAACCAGCCAAGCGGACAACCAAGTGGGGAATATGGGACTCCCGGCGATTTTGACTTTGATAATCTTGGATAAATTTGGCAATGACTTGGGCGGCGGCTTCGGCTTGGGGGATACTACCAAGCAGGTTAATCAGAATTACTTGAATACTTTTGTCAGCCGCGAGGAGATTCAGACCTTTATTTAAGCGATCGCCAAAACTTGTTGGGGAAGTGTCGGTTAACAAACCATGTCGCAAATTCAGGGGATGACTTGGTTTACCGCCAAGACTGGCGACTAAATCAAAGGTAGCCATAATTGAACCCGCGCCATTTCCCAAAATGCCGATTTTACCTTGGGTGTCGCCACCATTTAAATCTTTTAATTTACTGTGATTTTTCTGACTGCTGTGACGGTGACTAATTTTGGCTGCTAATTCCGCCAGTTCTGGATGACGACCAATAGCCCGTTCGTTAATGCTGACTTTACCATTGAGTGCCATCACTTCATTAGCGGCATTAACAGCTAGGGGATTAATTTCTACTAAGTCTAAATCTTTTTGGATAAATAACTCATACATCTTTTCCACAACGCTGCTGACTGACTGCATCAGCGCACCTTGCAGCCCCATTTTTAAAGCGAGTCGCCGCGCATAAAAAGGCGAAAATTCTTGTTCTACAACGACATACTGTAATTTTTCGCCGGCTGATTCCCAATCAATATTTGCTTCTTTGCAACCTAAAAGTACAGGTCGGCAAACAGCAGTGTCTAAAACTACTGCTAAATAAAATTCTTGTTTGCTATCATATTTAGTCTCTGCCAATAACACCTCTGGTAACTCGCCCCAGATTGGCAAATTAAAAATAGTTTGGGCGGCGGCGATCGCATCAATGGTTGTCTCAACAATTCTCACCCCTCCAGCATGAATCCTTTCGCCTGCATACACTTGGGATTTGAGGACAACTGGATAACGAATTTTTAAGCGTTTGAGGTCAGTGGGATGATCTATTCTTTGGGAAGGCAAGACAGGAATACCGATGTTCCCAAACCATTCTTTAACTTGATACTCTAATAAATCCATTGTTATGCACCTTGTTTTGCCACTACCAACAGTATTTTTATGGTGCTGTTGTTTCTTTTTTACAGCACCATAATTGCATAATCAAGTCTAGTTCATCTTTATACATTAATTTTTTATGGTTCAATTCTATCGGATTCAGCAAATGCCGCAAATGATTTTCTAACATTAACCCATATACAGCACTTTGGAAGTAAGTGAGGTACACCATAAGTATTAAGTAATGAGTAATAAGTAGTGAGTAATAAGTAAATTCTTAAGTCATTACTCATTACTTTTTTCAATCAGTTGCTGTAACTCATAAATATCGAATCTGCCCTCAATGATTTACAATCTCTCTCCCTTGTCCTCCTTGTCTCCTTTGTTGATATATCAAATAAGACTGCTAGATAACTAAATTTATATACTGTCATCAATCTTCTCAGTGGGATTGACAGCATATAACAAAATTAGCTGTTGTGTCAAAAATTGTGGCTGAGTAAGTTTCCCGGAATAGAAATATTTTTGTAACGAATGCAACATTTAGACTTGACTGAGTAACTGACTGTAACCTTAGTGCGATCGCTGCTGTCATTTTTTTCATACTTGAGACTGTTAACAAATTAGTTAAGGTTGTGATAAATAAGGGCAGTATATTGTTTAATTTTGGGATAAGTATAGAGAATACAAAATATTAATCATTCTGACTTCTGACTCAGAAATTATTCTTCAAGTCTAATAGCAAAACTTTAAAGCAAGTTTGGGCATAATCAGGAAGAGATATCTATAAAAGTAAATTATTAAATTAAGATTTGGTGAACTCAAAACAGTAACAGAGGCAAACCAATCACTAATTAATTATGATCATTAAATTATGCCTGTTGGACTTTTACTATCGGCATAGTTAGTAAATTCGCGCAGAAAAAAATTAAAAATCCTAAAAATACGAATAATTACTGATATTAGATTTGGTCATAACAGTCAAAATTTATGTTAGAAAGTTGGTCTATTTTATTTTTGGCTATGGTTGGTTAAATTGTGCATCTGGATTCAAAGAACCCAAGCAATTCATTTACTTCCTTCAACGATAAAAAAACAATTATAGATAATAAGCGGGAACGCTCTATGACAGTGGCAGTCCAGCAGGAAGATTTACAGCTATTAGCCAGAACTTTGCAAGAACAACTTCTGGCGCAAGTTCCATCGGGTAAAGTCTTCCAAATTAGGTGTGCAGTCAACAAAGATGAGTTAATGATTCTGATTCAACATCCCGTTGGTCTCACAGTTGACACAGAACAAGTTTTTGAGGTTATTGAGGATGCACTTCAATCCTTACCAACCTACAAGGAGCAACGGGTACAATGTTTTATCAGAGTCACCAGTGAAAAGCTTCCCTATGCCAAGCGTGTAATAACCATCAAGCAAAGAGAAGAAAACTTAGGAATTTGGGAAAGTGAGGATGTTAACGGCTTTGGAGATTCGGCTGGATTTCCCGCCAATGCTTCATTCTCAGAGGCGGTAAATACTGATTCAGCATTTATCGCCGAAACTTTAGAAGATTCAGAACTCGAAACACCTTATGATCCCCTAGCGGATGCACCAGATTTAACTTCTAATCGCCGTAAACCTTTGTTAGTTTTCTCACCACTATTTTTAGGTGTAGGTTTGGTGGTGATTGTGGGTTTAGGAATTGGTGGTTATTTATTAAGTCAGCCTTGTGTGATGTCTGAGTGCAAAGAGTTAGAAGCGGCGATGCAACTCAAAACAGAATCTCGCCAACTGATGAATCGTGCAAAGTCAGAAAATGAATTAACCAGAGTTAAACAACAATTAGAGACAACCAGCGAAGCTTTGAATGTAATTCCGCAGTGGTCTCCCCGTCATCAACAAGCCCAGGAACTCAAAACTACCTTGGCTACACAGTCCGACAAAATTAATCAGGTGGTTACGGCTTTGCAAGCTGGTGCGGCGGCTGAACAAAAAACCCAAACCCCCACCAATAGTTTAGAAGAATTACAAGCCAGACAACATCTTTGGCGACAAGCGATCGTTCCTTTAGAAACAGTTAACCCCAATAGCGAACTTTATAATTTCATCCAGCCAAAATTACTGAAGTATCGGATTAATTTACAAACTGTTAATAAGCAGTTAGTTGCTCAAGAACAATGGTTGAAGAAATTAACAGCCGCGAAGGGGGTAGCAAGTGTAGCAATGAAGTGGCAAACTTCTGCCAAATCTTTAAAAGACTGGCAAAAGGTACAGTCTACTTGGCAAGTTGCTGTTAACGCTTTGAATGCAATTCCGCCAACTAGTCCGGCTTATCCCCAAGCCCAAAAGCTGCTAATAGAATATAAACCACAATTAGCGCGATCGCGCGATCGTGCCACCCTAGAACAACTAGCAGCGAAAAGCTACCTCCAAGCACTGAACATTGCCAAACAAGCCCAAGCCTACGAAAAACTCAATCAATGGCAAGCTGCGGCTGCATACTGGGAACAAGCTTTACAAACAGCTAAAAATATTGCTCAAGATAGCTTGTACTACAACCAAGCACAAAGTCTCATCGCACCTTATTCTGAAGGACTCAAGCAAGCCCAAACCAAAGTCCAACAACTCAATGCTTGGCAAGAAGCCCGCGTTGAATTAGCTCAAACTTGTACTAGAGAAATTCGGATTTGTAACTTTACCTTAAATTACACCGGAATTATTGTCAGACTCACCCCTGAATATGAACAAGTTATTCAAGGCCAATTGTCACCAGCTAATCCAGAAAATCCCACAACCACCAATGAAAATAGTCATTGGCAAGCTTTACAAGAAGCACTCACAGTCATTAGTGAAAATTCTAATTTACCAATCGTCGTCTACAATTCTCAAGGCCAAGAAATTTATGTCCGAACATCAGGTGGTTAATTAATTTATTTTGACCATAAAAAAATCTATATCTATCTAAATAGGTATTTTAAAAAATCGCTTTAGTAAATTATGCTCTGATTAACAGGTTTTGATTGTTAATCAGGGTATAATTAAGGCGGCTAAACTTTAGGTTTATTCTCTAAATGAGAAATAAAAACTTAATATATGCAGCATAAACTTTATGAGTATTATTGGTTTTACGTTACTCATAAAAATTTTTTTTACCGTTAATATCCGGCTAATCAAGTACCTAATCAGAGTATATCTGATACTTTTTCAACCAATAAATCTTACAGCTTTTGTCTGTGTTCACCAGCTAATTACAAGTTTTTAGCTGGTGGAATTACAACGTTTTTCATTCCAATGAGGTACATTCCTCTCTCCTCTAGACTCTATTCCCTATAAACTTGTACTGCATTCAACCGGAAAAGGCTGGATAATTTTTTATTTGTCTACGTGATGTAGATTAATGAACACACAATAAATATTGGAATAAGAATGAATATTTTAAATAAAGATATAGCTGATTTGTCTCAATTACTAGTTGGGCAATTTATTTTATGCCATTCTCAAGAATATATTCCCCCTGAATGGAAAAATAAAAGTATCGGTAAATGGCTTTTAGCTGTTCATAAAGATTTAAATATTATTGAAATTATCAGCTATAAAAATCAGCATCTTGGCTGGCTTTTAGGTCAGCCTATTAGTGCAGCAGGTAAAATTGTTACTGATAAAATTATCGTGGAACTTGATAGTGAAGATATTAATGCAGCCAACAAGTTTGAAACCTTACTTTATGATGAATTCGGAGGTCGCTATGTAGCAATATATATCACATCTCATACCTCACGTATTTATTTAGATCCAGGAGGTTTTCTGGCTGTGATGTTTTCACCCAGTCAAAAAATAGTTACTTCTTCAATAGCTTTAATTCCTCAAGAAAATGCTAGAGATCAAGATGAAGAATTAATTGCTGCTCTGGATATTCCTAATCAAGATAACTGGTATCCATTCGGTTTAAGTCCTCGATTATCTGTAAAAAGGTTGCTGCCAAATCATTTTATTAATTTAGATACTTGGGAAACTACGCGGCACTGGCCTCATGAACGAGATATTACAAAAATTGCACCTGTACAGCCAGTTATTGAAGAAATTTCAATGATTCTGACAAGGCAAGTTGAAGCTCTTGCTAGTAAATACCCTACATACCTATCATTAACAGCCGGACGTGATTCAAGATGTGTGTTAGCTGCTTCACGAAACTACATAGACCGTATCCATTTATTTACGATAAATACTAATAAAGTAGATACTAATATTGCTTGTAAAATAGCAAATAAATTTAACTTAAATCATATCCTAATTGAATTTCAAGAGCCTACACAATTGGAGATTGAGCAATGGTTAATGCGAACAAGTTATTGTGTTGCAGGAGGTGTTTTGAGGAATGCCAGATCAATCCAGCAGTTAAATCCGAGTTATGTCAGATTAGGTGGTATGGCAGGCGAAGTTGGACGTTGTTTTTATTGGCGGAAGGGCGACACGCAGTATAATTCCTTATCTCCACAAGAAATTGTTCATAGGTTAAAACTGCCTGCTACTAAGTCTATCTTAGAAGGCGCTACAAATTGGCTACACAGTTTACCACAATGCAATACATTTGAAATTTTAGACCTTCTATATATTGAACAAAGATGTGGTTGTTGGGCAGGGATACAACAGTACGGAAATGGTCAAAGTTCATTTGGTATTAATCCTTTTTGTCATCGGCGAATTTTTCAACTAATGCTCAGTCTTGATCCAATCTATAAACTTCGCAAGAGGTTATCTGTGGATATAATTAAACACTTATGGAATGATCTGCTGTTGTTTCCTTTTAATCCACATCCTTCATTGTCAAGAAAAGTGAGTGGATATTTAAAACATCTTTGGGATGTCAAAATCTGGTAAAAATTATCCGATTTTTATTTTTGAATAATTAGGACTTATACAGTAATAGGAAAGAATCAAGGTTTTGGGAGAGGGTGAAGGGGATATATGGATGCGGAATTGGCTTACTTTTAAGGCATTGTAATTATCACTTGATTTGGAGCGATCGCACTTACTTATCTAAGGCATTGTAATTATCGCTGGATTTGGAGCGATCGCACTTACTCATCTAAGGCATTGTAATTATCGCTGGATTTGGGGCGATCGCACTCACTCATCTAAGGCATTGTAATTATCGCTAGATTTGGAGCGATCGCACTCACTCATCTAAGGCATTGTAATTATCGCTAGATTTGGAGCGATCGCACTCGCTTATCTAGGTCATTGTAATTATCGCTAGATTTGGAGCGATCGCACTCACTCATCATTGCTTATTGGTTTTACTTGTTCTTTGAGCAGCCATTAATGTCCAGTTTCTTAAAAAAATGTCAAGTCAAAGATGCGGTGATTTAAGCACAACCTCAGAAATAATACCTACAGCATAACTAACATACCGCAGCTGATTAATTATCTGGCTGCGGTTTTTGCATTTATTTACTTCTGAGGCTCTAGATACAGCAGCTTACCAGCAAGTGATTGCCAAAATACCAGCCTTAAAATCCCAAAGTTAAAAAATTATTAAAACTAGATTACTTTTAGAAAAACATGCAGGAAACTCTTTAGTAATACAGCAATTAAATAGGTTCAAAATTAGCACTCTCTACCTTAGAGTGCTAATAAATAAGGAGGTTTATTTCCTCAGATATAAGCTAAAAATCCTCTTTTTTTAGAGATGATATTAGACGCTTTTCAAGCATAATTTTCACCAGATAAATCTCCTTGTAAGTAGTAAATTATTGGGATGAACTCAATGAAATATACTTTCGATATTGTCGGTGTATCGCCCGTTTTGCAGTTTTTCAACCATCAACAACAGAGTATGGAAAAACCACAGTATGCAGGTGTGGAATACTTAGGCACACACATCTGCACACTCGATGCGTTTATAGCAACAGTCGAACCTGTACCCGCAAAATGGGGCTGGGATGTAGACCAAGTAGTAGACACAGTAGTTAAGTTTTGGGTAAATCATTCCGAAAGTATTCAATATTGGAAAGCACGTTTAAGTGATGCAGGACAAAATAATTTAGTTGTAGCCAGACTTGCAGATATTAGGGCTTTGCAAGCAGAATTTGAAACGCTCCTAGATAAAAATGGTTATTAGCTGATTCTCAAGGTAAATATTAAGTAGGGTGTGTTACGGCTATGTAAGGATTTCGGAACTTAGGAAAGTGATAGTTAGCCGTAACGCACCCTACCGACTGAGGTTAAATGACACAAGCGCCTTAAATTGGGGAAGTTAAAAGCAAGAATAGAAAAAACAATGCTTTTGAAAGCAGCAATCAAACTTAAAATAGGTATAGGCAATTATCGCTTCATTTCCTCAAAGTGATGAAAAATAAAGTCAAACCTGATTGGGCTGGTGAAAGCATACTCTCCAAGTTCGTTAATCTGCTAATCCAGACCAAACCTATTTACAATGTGATGAAATACCAAGCTCGGCAAGTATTAATCACAACAGCAGAAAAGAATGGGATTCCCTGGCGCAAAAACTCTGAAGCTTTACAAGGGCTGATGACAAAACAATTGCTAGGGGCAGTTACTAACCCAGAAATTGTGTATCCAGAATATTACAAAGTACCATTCCATGCTTACGCTGAGGGTAATCTTTGTTGGGAAGCGGCTTTTGAAGCGGAGTCAGCTACCTATGCTATGTCTTTGCGTGTTTGGCCGCAAGAAAACCTGACTTGGGAAGCGGCTCACGCCAGACTCAGAGGAACTTTTCATGATGTTTTGGCAGCTTACGGCCCTTTGGAGGTGAGGGAAATTTTGGACATTGGCTGCTCGATAGGTTTATCGACGATGGCGCTGCACCGTTACTATCAACAGAAACAAGAGCAGCCAATTCGGACTGTGGGTTTAGATTTGTCGCCCTATATGCTGGCTGTGGCGAAGGCTAGGGATGTCAATAATGAGGTTTCCCAATGGGTTCATGCTAAGGCCGAGAATACAGGCTTACCAGATAATTCCTTTGATTTGGTGACACTTCAGTTTGTGTGTCATGAATTGCCAAGCTACGCCAGCAAAGAAATTTTCGCGGAGGCTAAACGACTACTCAAACCGGGTGGTTACATTGCCTTGGTAGATAATAACCCGCGATCGCCTGTAATTCAAAATCTCCCTCCTGCTCTGTATACTTTAATGAAAAGTACTGAACCTTGGAGTGATGATTATTACGGTTTCGACATTCCAGCAGCCTTAGAGGAAGCAGGTTTTTCACCCACAATTGAAGTTGCTAGTGACCCCCGCCACCGGACAATTATCGGGAAAAAGCCTGCATAATTGCTGAGTGCTGATTTGATAAAAAATGTAGAGACAAAAAATTTTCTGTCTCTACATCACAACAAAACGTCTACTACAAATGAAACTTATACCAATTTAAGAAAAGAATGCGACAAATAGAAATCAGGCAAGTCTTACTGGAGCTAGATTTCTTAGTTGCGTTAGCGAGGAACGAGCGTCATTGCGAATTGGTATTAGGAGTGAAAATTAACATTGTGTCGCACTAAATTCATAAACTCCTCACGAGTGCGTGCATCATCCGCAAACACACCGCGCATTGCACTTGTCACAGTCCAAGAACCGGGTTTTTGTACACCACGCATCACCATACACATGTGAGTGGCTTCGACTACAACCGCCACCCCTTGCGGTTTGAGTAAACCTTGTAACGCATCCGCAATTTGTAAAGTCAGACGTTCTTGGACTTGTAAACGGCGTGCATACATTTCACAAATACGCGCAATTTTTGATAATCCAATCACCTTACCATTGGGAATGTAGGCAACGTGCGCTCGACCGATAATCGGTAAAATGTGATGTTCGCAAGAACTGAAAATATCAATATCCCGAATTAATACCATTTCATTGGCATCTTCAGTAAAAACTGCTCCATTTAGCAGTTCATCTAGAGATTCATTATACCCTTTGGTGAGAAATTTCAATGCTTTTACAACACGCTTGGGAGTATCTATTAACCCTTCGCGGTCGGGGTTTTCTCCTAATCCAATTAGCAATGTACGTACAGCCTGCACCATTTCTGCTTCTGTAACAGTTGGCAATTGCTGAGTAGGTAAAGATGACACTACTTGAGTAGTACAAGTAGTATCGGGACGAATCGATAGAGTCATTGTTATTGGTTTAATTGGGATAAATTTATCAATTAGTTAATAGTTTCGTAGCTAGATATAACTATTAACTAATTTTGATAAGTAGGTGGACACAATTATTTAGAAGACGCATTTCGACTTCTCCCCAAGGGAGACGCTACGCGAACGCTCAATGCTCGTTAGGCTTACTAACAGAGGGTTGAGTGTAGTCGAAACTCGTTAATCTCAAGTTAATTTTAATTGAGTCTTTCTACTTAATAACTTAACAATATTAACTATAGCAAACATTTGTGAAGTTGTGTATAGATTTGGTTGCTATCCAACTTTCTACCGATAAACACTAGCTGATTTTTGGGTGTGTTTCTCCATTCATCAGCGTGTAAGTTGTAACGTGGCCCACTCAGTTGAAAAATATGGCGTAACTCGCTATCGCTAAACCACAAAATGCCTTTAGCACGAAATACGTTTTCTGGCATTTCTTCTGTGAGAAAGTTTTCAAATTTATTTACATCAAAAGGGCGATCGCTCTCAAAAGCAATAGAGACGAATCCATCATTTTCTAGATGATGAGAGTGATGTCCGTGATGGTGATGGTGATGATCATGGTCGTGATCATGATGTTCGTGGTGGTCATGGTGTTCATGTTCATGATCATCAATATATTCATGTTTAGGTGTTAAACCAACACCTAAAATCAACGGTAGTGGAACTTCACCAAATTTACTGTGTATAATTCTCGCACCATCTTTGACATCATGAATAAATTCTTCTACCTCTCGAATTTTTTCAGTAGTCGCTAGGTCAGTTTTATTCAGGAGAATCATATCACCATAAGTAATTTGTTTTAAAGCTGCTTCACTATCAAAGTGTTGCGGATTAAAAGCCTCGGCATCCACGACTGTGACAATGGAATCAAGGTTAGTTAAATCTCTGAGTTCTGTTCCCAAAAAAGTTAAGATAATTGGTAATGGATCAGCCACACCAGTCGTCTCAATTACCAGATAATCAATGCGGTCTTCTCTTTCTAACACACGATAAACAGCATCAACTAAACCATCATTGATAGTGCAGCATATACAACCATTACTTAACTCGACCATATCTTGGTCTAAAGAAACTAATAGTTGGCTATCGATATTAATATCGCCAAATTCATTAACTAAAACGGCAACTTTTAAATCATGTTTATTTTTGAGAATTTGATTGAGGAGTGTAGTTTTACCACTACCCAAAAATCCTGTAATAATTGTTACGGGCATTCCTTGTTTGGGAATATCAAAACTAGGATTGGTATTTGGTGCTGTTAGTTGGGTCATAATCGTCAGCGTTAAAAACGAGTTTCTACTGAGTCCAAAAAATGACTTAATTAAGTCATAATGATAATCGTTATCATATTAGCTCAAAAGCTGTCTAAATTGCCAAGGCTTAACGGCATTGCTTTAACTGGCTTTGGCTATACTCAGGCTGGGAGAAAAGGAGACACTTGGTTTGACAATGGCTGGAACAATTTTTTCGCAAGCCATTCTTGCACCTGATAAATTTCTGGCTGTTGGGCCTATTTGTAAAGCAGCGAGACCACCCATAATAAATAACTCACAGCCAGGCCAACGCAGACTAGTATCTAACACTGGCAAACCTTTGATGACGGGAGTTGGATAAGCTGCGAGGATATCTGTTAATAGGGGTTCAGTGGTGACATCAAATTTAGTCCCAGTGGAAAGCCAAATGTAATCAAACTCATGCTGGCTATGATCACTACATTCGACACGCCAATTTTCGCCTAACCATTCAGCTTTGATCACCTGACATTGTTCGTCAATTCTGATTTTACCAGTCCGCACTTGTCGCCGTAGTTGAGTTGCGATCGCGGGTGTCATTGAACCACCGTTTCTGGCTTGCTGAATCATCGTCCAGCGTTTTTCCCAATTTGATTGAGCAAAAAAATCTTTGAGATACTTTGGCCCCAACCATCCTGGTTCAGCATCAAACAACTTCTCTGCTAAATTTCGCCGAATCAGCAAATGCACCTTTGCACCGCGAAAAATTGCACCGATAGCCAAATGTCCACTTGTCAAACCACCACCGACAATCAAAACTTTCTTACCAGTCAAGTGTGATTTGCGTAAATCAATATTTTGTGAGTGGCAAAGTTTGTCTGGTGGGTAAGTTGTGGGGATTTCCTTAACCCAATTTGGTAATTGAATTTGAAAACCACCAGTAGCCAAGACAACCCGCCGAGCAATTACCTCTTGTCCATCTTGCAAATCAAGGCGAAATTTGGGACGTAAATTATCAACTAAAGGTGTAATACCCTTGACGGCCAGAGGAATTACTTGCTCTTGCAATTGCCAAACTTGAATCACATCTTGGCAAAAATCCTCAAATAACTTTGTCCCTGGTAAATCGTAGGGGGGAAATAATTCTTGAGGACGAGATTCAGCAAACTTGCGTAAAGCAAACGGGTTGGGGTCGGGATGATGGACGGCGGGAGAACGCAAATGGGGAATTTCTAAAGCGGCAAATTGCTGCTTCCAACCACTCAACCACATCCCACTAGGGTCAAGTACCGAAAATTTCCCCCTAATTGACTGCCGTTTTTGCAATAGATGAGTAGTTAAGGTGAGAGCATGAGGCCCTGCACCAACAATAGCCAAGTCAATGTTGTTAGTCATGGGACACTTTACACTTTACACTTCAAACTTCACACTTCATACTTCTTGATCAACGCTACGTCTTTGGCGAAGTAGGTCAAAATTAAATCTGCGCCGGCACGTTTCATGCTGGTCAAGGTTTCTAAAATTACTTTTTTTTCATCTATCCAACCCATTTGAGCGGCGGCTTTAATCATGGCGTACTCGCCACTGACGTTGTAGGCTGCTACTGGTAATTGGGTGGCTATGCGAATTTGTTGAATAATATCTAGATAAGCGAGAGCAGGTTTAACCATGACAATATCTGCACCTTCGGCAATGTCTAGTTCTACTTCTTTGATGGCTTCTCTAGCGTTGGCTGCATCCATTTGATAGGTCTTTTTATCACCAAATTTCGGGGCAGAATCTAACGCATCTCGAAAGGGGCCATAGTAGGCTGAGGCGTATTTAGCGGAGTATGCCAAAATCCCGACATTGATGTAACCTTCTGCATCTAAAGCCTGACGAATTGCCCCAATTCTCCCGTCCATCATGTCAGAAGGAGCAACAAAATCTGCTCCGGCGGCGGCTTGAGAAAGTGCCATTTTCACTAACACTTCTACCGTTGGGTCATTTAAAATTGTGCCTCGTTCATCAACTAAGCCATCGTGACCATGTGTAGTGAAGGGGTCAAGGGCGACATCGGTGATGACAACAATATCGGGAACAACTTGTTTAATGGCTTTGACTGTTTCTTGTACTAATCCTTCTGGGTTGTAGCTTTCTGTACCTGTGTCGTCTTTTTTATGTTCGGGGATGACGGGGAAAAGTGCGATCGCATTTATGCCCAAACTAGATACTTCGGCGATTTCTTTGAGTAATAAATCCAGAGAGTATCTATAACATCCTGGCATAGAAGCAATTTCTACTTTCTGCCCTTCGCCTTCCATCACAAACATCGGATAAATCAAGTCATCCACACTCAGAGTTGTTTCTCTCACCATCTGGCGCAACTTTTCAGTCCGACGCAACCGCCGGGGACGTTGGAGGAGGTTTAATGGTTTGACGGACATAGGCTGAAACTAAATTAAAATGATAATCATTATTATATAGCAGGAGGCAGAAGGCAGTGGTTCGGCTACTTCGGCTGCGCTCAGTACAAGTTCGCTCACCAACCAGGCAAGAGAAAAGTCTTAATATTCCTGGCATTCAAGCTTTCAAATTATCCTCACATCTCTGACTACCGCTATAAATTTATTGGTAAATTAAATACAACCAATATCCTTGAGCATTGCTAAATGCTGGCTGACGGGGGCGAGGGTATTGGCGACTATCATGCCACTGGCGGCGACGGCGGGCAAACCGATACCGGGGAATGTTGAGTCACCACAACACATTAAGCCGGATAGGGGTGTCAGGGAACTAGGGAATAAACCAACATCGGCAGAAATGGCTGGGCCATAAGAACCACGGTGACGGCGTAAAAAGCGTTCGTGAGTGAGGGGTGTACCAACCAATGTGATTTCGCAACGAGAGTGAATATCAGGAATGATTCGTTCTAGAGCTTGCCACATAATTTGAGAGCGCGATCGCTTTTGTTGTTCATACTCTGAACTTTTCCTGTCCATCCCTTCCCAAAGGCTATAGGGTTCATTCCCTGGGGTATAAACGTGAATCACATGCTTACCTGGAGGAGCAAGAGACGGGTCAATAACTGAGGGAATCGATACTAAAACCAGATTTTGCGGTGCAGTGATGCCTTTGTCCCAATCATTCACGATGATGTGGTGACAGGCTAAATTAGCTGGTAAACCTTGGGCATCAATACCTAAGTGGAGGTGCATAAAACTATCACACTCTGGTGTTGATTGGCGTTGGTGGCAAAACTTGTCTGGCAAGGCTTCTGGCGGGACTAACTTCAGTGTGTCCCAAACCGAGGCATTAGAAACTACAGCCCGCCGCGCCCGAATTTCTTCACCGTTACGCAAACGCACACCAATAGCCCGTTGATTTTTGACTAATACTTGTTCAATATGCGCCCCTAGTTTCAACTCACCGCCGTGTTTTTCCAACCCCTGCACCAAAGCATTCACTAAAGCACCACTCCCGCCAACTGGATAATCTAGCTGGACTCCTGGGCGATACCAGTCAGCAAACATAAACGCTACCTCTGCGGCGTTAGTTCCTGAAGCTGGTAGCCCAGAAAGGAGGAAACACAGCATATTCAGCCAATTGCGAATAAATGAGTCACTGACAACACCATCCATGATGCGAGAGAAAGACCCAGTTAATTTAAGGACATTGGCGGCGTGACGGGCTAAAGTAGGCGCAAAACGGCTGACGGTGATAGCTGCACCTATATCCAAACGTAACGCAGCCGGAGGCAGAGCGATCGCAGCCTGGGCTAGAGGAAGCATTACTTGTTGTAACTTTCGCCATTGAATGACCGCATCTTCCCCGCGTAGTCTGGCTAACACATCACAAAATTGTTCTGCCCCTACCGATGTGTCAAAATCACCCTCTGGTAAACAGCAACCCCAAGTATTGTAGTTAACGCAGGGAACTTGTGAACCAATAGCGTCTAAGACTTGCCGCAAAGGGTTAGGTGAAGGGCTGTAGGATAATCCTGAATACAGAGATGGCCCAGAATCAAATTTATATCCTTGACGTTCAAAAGCGTGGGCTGCACCACCAGCAATGGTATGACTTTCGCAGACAATCACATCAAAGCCATATCTAGCCAACATCGCCGCACAACTTAAACCACCAATACCGCTACCGATAACGACAACATCTGTTTGTTTCACAACTTTTCCCAAAACAAGAGCCAATCTTATTTGATTTATAGACTAATTGTGAAGTTAAGGAGTGGGGAGTGGGGAATTGGGAGTTGGGAAATCTAAAATCCAAAATTTTCTGGCTGTTGGGTGGTTTTTGGTAAACATCTGCCCCCAAACTCTCTGTGTAATGTCTATCCTGGAATAGTAGGGGAATCACCTTAGCGTAAATTGCCAGCAGGTGTTTGATGCTGCAAATAGAACAGATAATACACCACCGTTATCAAATCCAAAAGCAACTCGGTAATAATGGCATTCGCCAAACTTGGCTGGCCAAAGATTTACAAGCTGCTGATGGAGAAGAATCATTAGTTGTGGTCAAACTTTTGGCTTTCGGCGGAACTGTCCAGTGGGATGATTTGAAGTTGTTTGAGAGAGAAGCACAGATTCTCAAACAACTCAAACATCCGCGCATTCCGCAATACATTGATTACTTTTGTGTTGATGACCGGACATTATGGTTTGGCTTAGTCCAAGAATATATTCCTGGTGACTCACTCAAAGAAAAACTGGCAGTTGGTAAACGCTGCACAGAAAAGCACGCCCGGAAAATTGCGACTGAGGTTTTAAAAATTCTGATATATCTGCATGAGTTGAATCCTGGTGTTTTGCATCGGGATATCAAGCCCAGTAATTTAATTTGGGGTGAAGATAATCAGATATATTTGGTAGATTTTGGTGCAGTCCAAGATAAAGCGGCTAAAGAAGGCGTGACTTTTACGGTGGTTGGGACTTATGGTTATGCGCCGATGGAACAATTTGGTGGTCGGGCTGTTCCGGCATCTGATTTGTATGCTTTGGGCGCATCGTTAATACATTTATTAACGGGTATTCCCCCTGGTGATTTACCGCAACAAGATTTGCGGTTGCAATTTGCTGATAAAGTTAACGTCAGTCCTAGCTTTGTGCGCTGGTTACAAAAGATGACTGAACCTGCGCCGGAAAACCGCTTTAGTAATGCCCGCCAAGCAATTGAGACTTTAAAATCTAATCTGACTGTTAAACCTGTCAGCAAAAATATAATTAATAATTCTGGTTGTGGGATTAATTCTACAGAACCAGTACCAGAAGAGATTTTGGGATGGAATTGGGGGGCTTTTTTATTACCTTGGTTATGGTTATGGACTAATCAGGTATGGTGTGGCTTATTTTGTTTTGTACCGCAGATTGGTTGGTTTATGGCGATCGCAATGGGAGCAAAAGGCAATGAATGGGCTTGGAGAAGTAGACAATGGCGCAGTATTGAACATTTTAAAGAACATCAACGCGGTTGGGCGATCGCGGGAATCCTCGTCGGCGCACCCATAAGTTTAATTTTGTGGATTACTGCATTTCTCGCGTTGAAGTCAATATTTTAGGACTTACGCATCAAAACGAAAAATCAAGGGTTTTGTTGAGGGTGTAGAGGTACAGGGGTATAGGGGTATAGGGGTGTACTGATTCATAATCCTTACACCCCAAACCCTTTCACCCTTACACCCAATCTCCACAGATAATCTTTGTGCGTAAGTCATGTAATTATTCAACGGAGTCCAATTAGCAGAAGGAACAAACGCTGCCCAATAGTAGCTGCAAAAAAGTAATCATGAAAAAAACCAGAACCCCGGTTTTGATAAAAACGAGGTTCTGGTTGCTTAGAAAGACTTGATGACTACATCAAA
Source organism: Aulosira sp. FACHB-615 (assembly GCF_014698045.1). Classification (GTDB taxonomy): domain Bacteria; phylum Cyanobacteriota; class Cyanobacteriia; order Cyanobacteriales; family Nostocaceae; genus Nostoc_B. The sequence goes on along the minus strand of NZ_JACJSE010000003.1, from coordinate 110,592 downwards.
ATTACTTGGTGCTTTCAGCAGCTGTACCAATCATTTTGGCAGCATTTTCTTCACTTTCGAGAATACCGAACTCAATCAACAATTCTTCTAATTCTTCCATTTCAATTGGGGTAGGAATTTTGAGATTTTCGTTGTTGATGATTTTGTTAGCCAAGGTGCGGTATTCGTTAGCTTGGTTGCTGTCGGGTGCGTACTCGTTCACTGTCATCCGGCGCAATTCAGCGTGTTGAACAATATTGTCACGGGGTACAAAGTGAATCATTTGGGTGTTCAACCGTTTTGCCAAGGTTTCGATGAGTTCGTGTTCCCGGTCTGTCTTACGGCTGTTACAAATCAAACCACCCAAACGCACACCACCGGAGTGAGCGTATTTCAAAATACCACGAGCGATGTTGTTTGCAGCGTACATCGCCATCATTTCACCTGATGTCACGATGTAGATTTCTTGTGCTTTGTTTTCGCGGATAGGCATTGCGAAACCACCACATACAACGTCGCCTAATACGTCATAAGATACGAAGTCAACGTCTTGGTAAGCACCATTTTCTTCTAAGAAGTTAATGGCGGTAATAATACCACGACCCGCGCAACCTACACCGGGTTCAGGGCCACCAGACTCTACGCATTTCACACCACGGAAACCGGTGAGCATGACTTCTTCGAGTTCTAAGTCTTCTACTGCACCACGTTCAGCAGCCAAGTGTAATACTGTAGTTTGTGCTTTAGAGTGCAGCATCAAACGGGTGGAGTCAGCTTTAGGGTCGCAACCTACAATCAGGATGCGTTGACCCATTTCTGCCATCGCTGCCAAGGTGTTTTGAGAAGTGGTAGATTTACCAATACCGCCTTTACCGTAGAAAGCGATTTGTCTGATTTTTTTGTCAATACTCATGGTTGGTGTTTTCCTGTGATGATTTTGATTGCCAATTTGAAAAGTCAATAGTGGTTAAAGGCTACATACTTGAGAATTTGTCTTTCAGGAATATTGCAAGTATTACCAAATGCAGATTCAGATAAATCTCAAGAGATGAAATTGGTATTTGTAGCCTGGCTGCTATTGGGTGTGTGCAGAAATTTCATCTCATGAAAAGCAAAGTTGCGAAAAGCTAGACATACACATTGCAGGTTGGTGTAATTAAATCCCCATCGGTTGCTCAAGCCTTAAGAATGGTGACAGTGGCAATAGACATTTCCCTAGGTTTTGATAAACCCAACCAACCAAAATTGCACTCCACTCTGAATGGCTATTATTTACAACTTTCCTGTTTTGGATGTGTCAACATTTCTCAAAACTTCTGCTGTTAGTTGCTGTTTTGGTATTGCTAACAAATATTGCTGAAAATTACTCAATTTGCTAGTAACTAATGCAGTAAAATCAATCTTTTATGACAAAGAGAGAGTTAATTTGGCTTGCATTATTTTCAGTAACCGTGCTAATTTCTTTTAGATTGCCAGCTTGTACTAAGAGTCTTTCTTCCCAGGCTCCTAGAGTAATTTTTTCTGGCTGATAATACTAGCTTGTATAGCCAATTATTACTAGTAATTATCTAAGCAAGTTATCACTGACTTCAAGTTTGTACTGAGGTTACAATCCTATTTATCTGGCTGATTTCTATCGTTAGCAAAAAGCGTCACGATATTGAAGTGGATTTACCAGAGCAAAAGGACTTTATTGAGGTAAACTCAATATTTTTCTTGAAGTCTTTTGCGTTCTTGCTTTTTGATTCCTATAGTCAGCTTAACACCGTTTGATTAATTTATTTATCAAAGTTTGAAGTATTTTTGCTTTTATTTGATGATGCTGAATAAATATTTTACTTAGATATGAGTGCTGTCATGAGATTGATGAGATTATAAAGTTTTGGCTGACATTTTAATTTTTCTGGTTTGTTTAATTTGAACTTATTAGGACTTACGCAAAAAAACGAAAAAATAAGGTTTTATAACAGGGTACAGGGGTATGAGGGTGTAAGGGTGTAAGTATCCACAACCCTTACACCCCATACCCTTTCATCCTCACACCCAATCCCCACAGAAAATTTTGATGCGTAAGTCCTGCTTATAACACAAGTCAGTTAGAAGTCTGAATGTTACCTAAATAGAATTTAGGAGTCAGGAGTCAGAATTCAGAAGAAATTATGTACGACACTTCCCTAAACTTAGTGCATCACCGGCGGATGAATAAGCGGTTTTAATACCCCTGGCTCTTGTTCTGACTCCTGAATTCTGACTTCTGAATTCTTCTGCAATGTATTTAGATATTTTGACAAGATGAGTTTTTTACCTAATTTTAAATGTATCTTTATTGCTGTTGTGATCCGTTCGCTCTACTATCCCGATATCATCACTTAATTCTGTAAAAGCTAATGAAAACAATTATGACTGGGAGCCAAACAAGTGCAAATCACTAAGCGCAATGTTGAGTTAAGGGTAGATGACAGCTTAATGCGGGTGTATGTCGCCTCTCCCAAGCCAGCCGGAACTTATCCAGCCATTTTGTTTTACAGTGATATCTATCAATTAGGTAGTCCGATGATTCGCCTGGTTAACTACCTAGCCGGGTTTGGTTATGTTGTCGCCGCACCCGAAATTTTTCACCGCTTGGAAACCGTTGGTACAGTCATTGAACCGGATGATTTGGGGAGAATGCGGGGTAATGATGATGCACGCAGAACAGCGATCGCAGAGTATGATGCAGATTGTCGCGCTGTGATTGATTTTCTCAAAACCGACGCGGCGGTTAACCCCGATAAAATTGGCACTCTCGGCTTTTGCATCGGCGGACATTTATCTTTTCGCGCCGCCTTCCACAGTGAAATCAAAGCTGCGGTTTGCTGTTACCCGACTGGTATCCCCAGTGGCAAACTTGGTCAAGGCATAGCAGATACTATTCATAGAGTGAGTGAAATTAAAGGCGAATTACTGCTGATACTTGGTACTCTTGACCCTCACATTCCCGAAAGCGATCGCCATACATTAATTAAAGCAATTACAGATGCCAATATACCTCATCAAGTATTCTTATACGAAGCCGAACATACATTTATGCGCGATGATGGTTATCGCTACGATGCTGTTGCAGCTACCTCCGCTTGGTTAGAAATCACCACGTTCTTAGCCAAAATATTTCCTTAGAGATCATAGGGGTGTGGGAAGTGTGGGAAGTGTGGGAAGTGTGGGAAGTGTGGGGAGGGGGGAAAGATTTCATCATCCTCCGACTCCTCCCACCCCTCTCACACCCCTGGATTTCTCAACAAGAGAGAATCCAGGTTTAATGAAGGGTGACTGCCCTCATTCAATCTCACACCGTCTATGTTATTGTTTCACCAGAAATATTAGGATGCTTTACGCTTTGCCTCCATGACTGGGAGGCATTTATTTTGGGAATAATACTGCCTTGAAAGTAGGGAGTAGGGAGTCGAGAATGGGGAAAAGAATAGAACTTACGCCAGAACACGAAAAATGAGGTTTTTAGAGAAGGGTTTAGAAGTATGAAGGTGTAAGGGGGTAGGTTTTCAAAACCCTTACATCCCTAAAACCTCAATCAAACCTTTAATTTTGCCTATCACTGCATACATCCTACTCCCCACTCCCTATCTGACAGGTGTAGGTTTTTTACGTTATGCCCCAAAAACCTTGATTTAGGGTGTAGGGGTGTAAGGGTGTGAGGGGGGTGGAACTCTGATTAAATCGTGATTTTTAGAGTCGCTACTCATCACTCTGTTAAAAACCTACACTTGTGAGCCACTCTCTATTCCCTCACTTTTAACTGCAATGTAAGACAATAGTCTAGAATCTAAGTTTACATATCCAAAATCAATGGATCGACGCTCATTTTTACTCAGTGTAAGTGGATTGGCACTGTCGCAACTGCTGGTGGGGTGCGAGAATAAAAACCAAACTAAACTCAGCGTTCAGTTATTAAAAAATTCTATTCCTGCTCAAGTAGTTGATCAATTTAGCCAATTTTTGCAGCCAAAGCCAAAGTTAAAATTCTCTCCCGTTGAGCAAATTCAAAATTTATATCAACAATTGCAACATTGGCAAGAACAAGCAAAAACCAACGATAAACAAAATTGGACGCGCTGGATTCCATTTATTAATTCCCAAACAACCGATGTAGTAGACTTGGTAAGTTTGGGAGATTACTGGCTAAAAAGTGCCATTGAACAAAAATTAATTCAACCGCTAGAAGCAGCAGAAGTCCAACAATTAAAATCTTGGTCGAATTTGGACGAAAGATGGCGACAATTAGTAACGCGCAATGAACAAGGAAACTTAGATCCTCAAGGAAAAGTCTGGGCTGCGCCTTATCGTTGGGGTAGTACAGTGATTGTATACGATCGCCAGAAATTTCAAGAATTAGGCTGGCAACCCCAAGACTGGAGTGATTTATGGCGGGATGGGTTGCGATCGCAAATTTCTTTACTCGATAATCCTAGAGAAGTAATCGGTCTAGCATTGAAGAAACTCGGACAATCTTACAACACCGAAAACCTCGACACCGTACCTAACCTGGAAAAAGAACTGCAAACCTTAAACCAACAAGTAAAATTCTACAGTTCTAACAACTACCTCGAAGCTTTAATTACAGGAGATACTTGGTTAGCCGTTGGTTGGTCAAGTGATGTATTACCAATTTTGTCACGTTATCCCCAACTTAATGTAGTCATCCCCAAATCAGGAACAGCCATTTGGGCAGATTTATGGGTACGCCCCACTAAAGCCAGCAAAAACGACATATCATCTAAGTGGATTGACTTTTGTTGGCAACAGGAAATCGCCAAACAAATCACCACCAAAACTAAAACCAATTCACCAATTATTTCTGATATTAAAATTACTGATATTGCCGAACCAATACAGAGTTTATTACAAACAAATCAGCAAGTTTTCCCGAAAAGTGAATTTTTACTGCCATTATCGGCATCAACAACAAAACAGTATGAATCTCTGTTTACTAAAATCAAGACAAGTTAATTAAGTAGTTGAGAGAAGGCAGGAGGCAGTGGTTCGACTTCGCTCACCAAGCAGGCAGAAGGCGGGAGGCAAGAAAATTTTAGTTTAATTAACCTAAAAATACTAATAACATTTTCACCTGTAACCTATCACCTATCACCTATCACCTTCATTCAGACGATTGCTGTAATACTAATCTATTTAAAGAATTAATTTGAATGCGGCATGATGTTGGATTAGTTTGAAAGTTACAGGTATAACTCCCTAAAAGTTCCTGCTGATAATTAAACACCCGCAAATTATAAACATCCTTTCGGGCAACATTGCCGAGGCGATTTATAAAACTGTAGCGTTCTAGATAATCTAGTATGCTCCAAACTTGTTGATTGACAATTACATCTACTCTTCCGGGTGTGGTTGCAGTAGCAGGATACGCTATCCAATTATCCAACAACTTACTTTCAGAATTAGCTTGCGCTAACCATAAACTTGGAGTTGTTAATCCTTGTGGGTTAATGGTGTTAGCTGTAATTACATTGCTGTTGGGTTTAGTTAATAAATCTAGTTCCAACGGCGCATCTGAAGGTAAGGGAACGGCAGCTATTTCTGCTAATGAAGGAGAAATTGGTAACAGCAAAATTGCACCCAAGCTGAAACCCAAAAGTATTGGCAAAGATTTTTGGCAAGACATAGACTAACACCCTTTGCTGATTTAGCAGTCCTATTTGATGGGGAGAGGAGAGGGACAAGGGAGACAAGGGAGACAAGGAAGAGGAGGGGAAAATGGATGGTATTTGATATCTAAAAAAGTTTTTTATTTGGTCATTTATCACGAGTTGTCAGACTATTTTAAGTTGCTTCATCTAGTGCGCTGCAATTACCGACTTACTACTACCTTGTCCCCCTTGTCCCCCTTGTCCCCCTTCCCTCATCCTCACTTCCCAACATCAATTCTTGATTCCCGTTGTAGCAATTCCCCGAATAAATTGACGCTGACCAATTAAAAATAGTGCCATCACTGGTACGGTTGCAATTGTTACGGCTGCCATCATCAAAGGCCAGTTGTTGGTAAATTGTTCTTGAAACTCGGCTAATGCCAACTGTACGGTTCTTAATTCGGGGCGTGTGGTAAATACCAAAGGCTTAAACAAATCATTCCATTCCGCAATAAAGGTGAATAAAAACAACGTCACCAAAGCCGGACGGGCTAAAGGTAATAACACCCGCCATAAGATTTGTAACCTGTTTGCCCCGTCAATGATGGCTGCTTCTTCTAGTTCTACCGGAATTGTCTGAAAATATTGGCGTAAAAGAAATATGCCAAAGCCATTGACAGCCGTGGGTAAAATCAGCGCCCCATAGGTATTAATTAAGTGTCCCCACTTCAACACCAAAAATATAGGTATAACTAACAGCTGAAAAGGAATCACTAGGGTTGCTAAAACAACTAACAGCAATGCTTGTCTGCCACGAAATTTCAATCTTGCCAAGGCGTAACCAGCCAAAGCAGAGGTGATTAGCTGAAATGCGGTGACTGCGATCGCTACTACAGTAGAATTAGCAAAAGCTAAAAGGAACTTCCCGCGCTGCCACGCATCATGATAATTATCTAACGACCAATTTCGCGGCATCGTGATATCTGGAGTCGCGCCAGGGGGTGCAAAAGAAGTGAAAAACACAACAAATAGCGGTAGCAAGACAATGAATGCGCCTAACAGCAGTACCGCTAAACTAAAAATATCGCCAGATTTGAGATGCCAACTTGATTTCATCATAAGTGTGAGATAGCAGAGCTTAGGGGCTAGAGGCTAGGGACTAGCGAGAAACTTAATTATTGACTCTTGACGATTAAATCGACTCTCTGCATTTGTTTCTTTAGTACTAGAGTATCGCCCCCAGCAAAAGCTAATCTATTACATAGTGACTTGTTAAGTTAAATTAAACAACAGTGAAGATTGCCCTAAAATGACAGGGTAAATTAAGCGTTAGTATCAAATGATTCATTTTACAGGAGTGACGATACCATGCAGCAGTTAGCAGATGGATTAGAAATAGATTTCCAAAGTGAAACATATAAAGATGCCTATAGTCGCATTAATGCGATCGTGATTGAAGGGGAACAAGAAGCTTATGAGAATTACATTAAACTAGCTGAACTGCTGCCTGATCATAGTGATGATTTAATTCGCTTGTCGAAAATGGAAAGCCGCCATAAAAAAGGCTTTGAAGCTTGCGGCCGCAATTTAAACGTGACACCAGATTTGCAATTTGCTAAGGAGTTTTTTGCACCTCTGCACGATAACTTTAAAGTCGCCGCCGCCCAAGGTAAGGTTGTCACCTGCTTACTGATTCAATCTTTGATTATTGAATGTTTTGCGATCGCGGCCTACAACATCTACATCCCTGTTGCTGATGCTTTTGCCCGCAAAATTACTGAGGGTGTAGTCAAAGATGAGTATAGTCATTTAAACTTTGGTGAAGTTTGGCTGAAAGCTAACTTTGAAGCCTCCAAAGCTGAACTAGAAGAAGCAAACCGCCAAAACCTACCCATTGTTTGGAAAATGCTCAACCAAGTAGCGACCGATGCTGAAGTGTTAGCAATGGAAAAAGAAGCTTTAGTCGAAGACTTCATGATTCAATACGGTGAAGCTTTAAGTAACATTGGCTTCACAACCAGAGATATCATGCGCTTATCAGCCTACGGACTCTCAGCTGCTTAAACAAGTATGAAGGATGAAGCATGAGGAATGAAGGTTAAAAAAGAACTCAAAAGTCAGAATTAAATTCACCATTTTGCTAAAATTCCAGACTTTACACTTCATACTTCATACTTCATACTTCACACTTTGTTGTATTTTTAAGGTTAGGTATTCTCACTTACCCACTCAATTCCACGCTTTCGACGCAGCAAACGCCTAATACACACTACATGTTTGGTCTAATTGGACATCTGACTAGTTTAGAACACGCTCAAGCGGTAGCTCAACAATTGGGATACCCAGAATATGCCGATCAAGGTCTAGATTTTTGGTGCAGCGCCCCGCCGCAAATTGTTGATCACATTAAAGTTACCAGTTTGACTGGAGAAACAATCGAAGGCAAGTACGTAGAATCATGCTTTTTGCCAGAAATGCTGGCAAATAGACGAATTAAAGCGGCAACTCGCAAAATTTTAAATGCAATGGCTCATGCTCAAAAGCATGATATAGATATCACGGCTTTAGGCGGTTTTTCATCAATTATTTTTGAAAACTTTAATTTAGAGCAGTTCAGCCAAGTCCGTAACGTCACATTAGAGTTTGAACGCTTCACTACAGGTAATACACACACTGCTTATATTATCTGTCGGCAAGTAGAGGCAGCTGCCAAACAAGTTGGAATTGAACTGTCGAAAGCAACAGTGGCTATCTGTGGTGCAACTGGGGATATTGGTAGTGCAGTCACACGTTGGCTAGATGCCAAAACAGATGTCAAGGAAATTCTGCTCATCGCCCGTAACCAAGAACGCCTGCAAAATTTACAAGACGAACTAGGGCGGGGCAAAATTATGGCCTTAGAGGCAGCCTTACCCGAAGCTGATATTGTGGTTTGGGTGGCAAGTATGCCCAAAGGGGTAGAAATTGACCCCAAGATGTTAAAACAACCTTGTGTCCTGATTGATGGCGGCTATCCCAAAAATTTAGCGACAAAAATTCAACATCCTGACGTTCATGTACTCAACGGTGGCATTGTTGAGCATTCTTTGGATATTGACTGGAAAATCATGAAAATCGTCAATATGGAAGTGCCAGAACGTCAGCTATTTGCTTGTTTCGCCGAAGCGATGCTACTGGAATTTGAGAAGTTACATACGAACTTTTCTTGGGGGCGTAATCAGATTACCGTAGACAAAATGGAGCAGATTGGTCAAGCATCGGTGAAACATGGCTTTAGACCTTTGCTGCTTTAACAAAGTCAAAAGTTAAAAGTTAAAAGGTAAAAGAATGTTTTTACTTTAGCCTTTTTACTTTTTACTTCTTTAATCCCCAATCCCTAGTTCCTCATCCCTAAATTATGGCCACTACCGAGCGTAAACCACTACTGTTGGATTTTGAAAAGCCGTTAGCCGAACTCTCAAACCGCATTGAGCAGATTCGGCAACTAGCAGAAGAAAATGGTGTTGATGTATCTGGCGAAATTCGCAAGCTAGAAGCACGCGCCACAAAACTGCGTGAGGAGATTTTCAGTACATTATCTCCGGCTCAAAAGGTACAAGTCGCCCGTCATCCCCGTCGCCCCAGCACGCTGGATTATATTCAGGCAATTACCGATGAATGGATGGAGTTGCATGGCGATCGCTGTGGGACTGATGATCCGGCTTTAATTGCTGGTGTCGCTCGTTTAGGTGGGCAACCAGTAGTGATGTTAGGTCAACAAAAAGGGCGTGACACTAAGGATAACATTGCGCGGAACTTCGGGATGGCGGCTCCTGGTGGTTATCGCAAGGCAATGCGGCTGATGGAACATGCCAATAAATTTGGAATGCCGATTTTAGCTTTTGTGGATACACCAGGCGCTTTAGCCACCGTCGCCGCCGAACATCAAGGCGCAGGTGAAGCCATTGCCTATAACCTCCGGGAAATGTTTAGCTTGGATGTACCAATTATCTGCACAGTGATTGGTGAAGCAAGTTCTGGTGGGGCGCTAGGGATTGGGATTTGCGATCGCCTACTGATGTTTGAACATGCTGTTTACACTGTGATCAGCCCTGAAGGTTGTGCCGCAATTCTTTGGAAAGATGCCGGCAAAGCACCCCAAGCTGCTATGGCTTTAAAAATTACTTCCCATGATTTAAAAAATTTAGGGATTATTGACCAAATTTTGTCAGAACCTATTGGTGGCGCTCACTCTGACCCCTTAGAAGCCGCAACCACCCTTAAGCAAGCCCTTTTAGATAACTTAGATGAACTCAAACAGTTAACATCCCAAGAAAGACGGCAACTGCGTTACGATAAATTCCGCAAAATCGGTGTCTTTACAGAAATTCCCCACTAGCAAACCCAAGCTAGGTCATTAATTCAAGAGCAATGCTATAATTGCCTGTGGTTCTTAAAGATTTTTAACAATCTTTTTAACCACAGGCATTTGTATTTTTGATTAATCGACTCACTTAAACGAGAGATTTCGTTTAGTTTTGCGAGTAGACAGCCTAAACTCCCAGATGAAGACTTAATTTTCATCTTTGGGATGTATTTTATTGGGTAAAATTTCCCATACTGACAATTCAATATAGCAATTGTCAAAAAAAATTATCGGAATTTAAGGTTACTTTAATGTGGCCCATCCGAAAGACTTAAATAATTTGGTGGCAAAGGGCTGGGGTCACTGCCAAAAAAATGGGGGAAAGCATGGGTAGTAAGCAGAAACAACGCGCCCTGATTACTGGGGCGAGTAGCGGAATTGGCAAAGCAACAGCCTTGGCATTTGCCAAAGCTGGCATAGATGTTGCCTTAGTCAGCCGTTCTTTAGATAAATTAGAGGCGGTAGCAACAGCAGCCAAGGAAAGCGGAGTAGAAGCTCAAGCATACTCCCTAGATTTAGCCGATTTACCCCAAGTAGCAGCGAAAATTACCGCGATCGCCCAAGATTTTGGCAACATAGATATTTTGGTCAATAACGCCGGAATAGGCTATACAGGGAATTTAAGCGACACAAGCTTAGAAGACTGGCAAAAAGTTATTAACATCAATCTCACCAGTGTATTTGAGTGCATCAAAGGAATTTTACCGGGAATGCGCGATCGCAGCACAGGCACAATTATCAACGTAGCCTCAATCGCTGCCAAGCAAACCTTTGCTGGATGGGGAGCCTATTGTGTTAGCAAAGCCGGACTTCTAGCCCTTTCTCAAACCCTGGCTCAAGAAGAACGCGCCCACGGTATCCGTGTCACGGTCATTTGTCCTGGTTCTGTGAATACAGAAATTTGGGACACAGACACCGTTCACGCCAACTTTGACCGTTCAAAAATGTTAACTCCAGAAATTGTGGCACAGTCAATTCTCCACACTGTCTTATTGCCACCACAAGCAGTGATTGATGAATTGGTTCTGATGCCCAATGCAGGCACATTTTGAGTGCTGAGTGCTAAGTGCTGAGTGCTGAGTATCGCAAACATCCAACAAACTAACTAAAAATTACATCATGACTATTGCTAGTTCTAACGGTTCCAATCGTTTTCAATCTCCTCTGATTTCTGATTTGGCAGATGCCATCAATACCAGACCCGATCGCAACACCCACGACGGCAGACAACCGGATTTGCACCCGCCTTCTGAGGAACAGATGGAGCAAATGATGGATGCTGTCAGAAACATCATAGTCGGTGTTGGGGAAGACCCTGAACGTGAAGGATTGCTGAAAACTCCCAAACGTGTGGCGGAAGCAATGCGGTTTCTCACCAGTGGCTATAACCAATCTTTAGACGAACTATTGAACGGTGCCATTTTCGATGAAGGACATAACGAAATGGTACTCGTGCGAGATATTAACTTTTTTAGCCTCTGTGAACATCACATGCTACCTTTTATGGGCAGAGCGCATCTTGCTTATATTCCTAATCAAAAAGTTGTGGGCTTAAGTAAGTTAGCCCGGATTGTGGAAATGTATTCTCGCCGTTTGCAAGTCCAAGAAAGGTTAACCCGCCAAATCGCCGAAGCAATTCAAACGATTTTGGAACCTCAAGGTGTAGCGGTAGTCATGGAAGCCACTCACATGTGTATGGTAATGCGCGGTGTGCAGAAACCCGGTTCTTGGACTGTTACCAGTGCCATGCTAGGCGTATTCCAAGATGAACAAAAAACCCGTGAAGAATTCTTCAACTTGATTCGCCATCAACCATCATTCTTTTAAGTAGGGAATGGGGAATTGGGAGTAGGGAGTAGGGAAAATTCACTACTCCCTACTCGCTAACTTCTGAAATAACTCAGCTACTTTATTTAAATCTTTATTTCCTGGTTGAATTTCGACCCCGCTAGATAAATCGATACCGTCAGGGTTAACCAGACTTAAAGCTTCTAAGATATTTGCTGGGGTTAATCCACCAGCTAAAAACCACGGCGTGCCGGGGTGGAATTTTTCTAGCATTGCCCAATCTAAAGTTTTGCCTGTACCCCCTAACTGTTGGGGATGATAAGCATCAAGTAATAAAGTATCTACGTGTTGAGCGTAAATAGCGGCTGGTTCCAGGTGGTCAAGGCTGCGTATCCTCATTGCTTTGAGAATTTCGACATGGGGGAGATTTTGCCTGAGTTGGTAACAAAATTCTGGTGATTCGTCTCCGTGTAACTGTACACCAGTTAAACCGCCATCTTGAACTATGTGGTTAATCTCCGAAATGTCAGCGTTAGCAAAAACGCCGATTTTATCAATGTTATCTGGTAATTGGGTAACGACTGCGCGGATTTGGGTGGCAGTTACGTAACGAGGTGAACTAGGTACACAAATAAATCCTAGGGCAGTTGCGCCTAAAGATGCGATCGCAGTTGCTTGTTTTGGCTGAGTGATGCCACAGATTTTAACCCGCATGGTTCTAAAGAGCGAATTTTTGCTAACAATCTTTGGTTGCTGACTCACTAATTCTATAATTTGGGAGGTTTTATGAATTTTTTCATTTAGGAGACCAAATCTAGATGTTATCAAATTTACTGGCAGCAGCAGCTAATGTCCCCGCTACCCCTGCGTGGACTCCTACCGTTGGCATCATTATTAGCGTTACCAGCGTGGTTATTCTGTTGTTATCTACCCGCATTGAGCAGCCCCAAGTTGGGCCTAAATTACCAGGATTGCCAGTGAGTGTTACCACCTTTATCGCGGCTATGGCTTTTGGTCACATTGTTGGCATTGGTATTGTTTTAGGACTGACTAATATTGGTCGCCTATAAATCACCGATAACAGAGGAGTGAGAGAATCTCACAATCTCATACTCTGAAACTCATTCTTGTTCTTTCTCCAGCAATGCAACTCTCAAATCTAGGTCAGTTGAATTTGGCGATTTTTGTTACCTTAAGAACAGAACTCACAGCAACTTCATCATGACAGCTAAATTGATAGTTCTTGTCTGGAGAAAGAATTATGCAGGTGAGGTAATTGGGTTGTGATAAGTAGATGCAAAATAAACTACCTCATATCTTATGGTTAGCTTCAGCCGCGATCGCACTTTTGGTAAGTGGCTGCGAAGAAATGCTAAAATATCTGCCGCCATTACCCGACATTGAATTACCATCTCAGCAACCACCCCAACCTGTAATTCCGCCAGCCTCTGCCAAAATTGCAGACATGGAAGCCGCAGTCCGCCAAGGTATCAACAAAGTCAGGCAAGAAAATGGACTTCAGCCCCTGCAAAATAACGAAAAACTCACCCAGGTAGCTCGCAACTACAGCCGCCAAATGGCGCAGCAAAAATTCTTCAGTCACACTGGTGCTGATGGTAGCACCTTAAAAGACAGAATAAGTGCAGGGAGAATCTCTTATTTGATGGTAGGAGAAAACTTATTTACCTGTACGAATGTACCGCAACCTGTACCAGCCGCCATTAAAGGTTGGATGAATAGTCCTGGACATCGGGCTAATGTTCTGCGTCCAGTGTTTCAAGAGACTGGTGTGGGAATTTGGCGAGTTGGGAATACATACTACATGACGCAGTTATTTTTGCGACGTTAGTTTATAAGGAAGAATTCAGAAATCAGGAGTCAGAATTCAGTATGGTTAAAATCAATGAATGTAGGAGGTAAGCTATATGTTAAAAACAATCCAAGGAATTTATAAAAACGGCAAAATTGAATTAGCTGAAACCCCACAAGGTATAATCGAAAGTTTAGTGTTCGTCACTTTCTTAGAAACTAAACCCAGCCGATGGCCAGAAATAATTATGCAACATACAGGTGTAAAAGAAAGTATTATCTTTGAATCATACCGGGATGAACTAATACCACCAAACGCAATAGAACTGTAATTATGTATGGGTTATCTACTAGATACTTGCGTAATTAGTGATTTTGTTAAAGGAGAAAAAAACACCCTCAAGCGAATAAAATTAATCTCGCCCACTGAAATTTTTGTTTCATCTCTAACAGTTATGGAGGTGAAATATGGATTAGCCATCAACCCACAACGCGCTGTTAAAATCCAACCAATGATTGAAATCTTACTAAGTTCAGTTGCAATTTTACCTTTTGACTCCAAAGAAGCAGAACAGGCAGCCCACATCAGAAGCTTTCTGAAATTAGCAGGTTCACCTATTGGTGCTTATGATGTACATCACATTATGGTGACATCTAATGTCCAGGAATTTCAAAGAGTACCTAACTTGCAAATCGAAAATTGGCGTTCTGTGTGAATAGCTCATTCCTGAAAGATTGTATATAAGGAAATATAAATCAAGCAAAATCAGGCGATGCCTGCGGGGGTGTAGCTATCGCTCTATGTTAAATTAAGAACTTTTCTTTTTTCCTCAATCTAAGGTTCAAGAGTGTTACTTTACAGTTGCAATCGCGCTAATGGTAAAGTCACATCCAGACTCAGGATAGGTGCAGCGATCGCAGATTCCATTTAAAATACAAATGTATTACTCTGGCAGGAGTCGTCGTGAAAGCTAGATGGATAATTACAGCAGCTTCAGCAGCTTTGTTTTTTGGCGGTAGTTTGTTCACATCGCTGCGCGACCCTTGGTTTCAAAATCTACAACGTCCTAGCTGGCTAACCTTTGAATTTCTCATTCCTCTTATCTGGACATTCATTTGGGTTTGCCTGACGATTTCTGCAATTATTGTCTGGGAAAAAAGCAATAAGAAAGGTTCTCGCCCTTGGAATTTGCTATTAGTTTATGCTGCTATTGCCTTACTCACATCGCTGTATAGTCCGGTGGTGGTAGAACTCCGCAGTTTGACTGGCGGTATGATTGTGGGCGGTTTAGCAACTGTTTTGGTATACATTTTGGCTTTTGTAGTCAAACCAATTTCGCAAACAGCCTCATGGCTATTTCTGCCTTATGCACTGTGGGGGCCTTTCGGTACTTATCTCACTTGGTTATTATTACAACTCAATAGCCCGGTCAAACCATAATGAAACGACTGACTCTGCAACTCTGGGTTTATCTAGCTTTATTATTGACTGGATGTGTTGCTAATAGAGATGTGAAAAATCCCCTAGCAACAGCACCAGTCAATGCTAATCAAGATGCCAATTACATCACTCAAGTGGTGCAGAAAGTCGGGTCAGCAGTAGTACGCATCAATTCCACTCGCACTGTCGCCGTATCTCCCCAAGACTCTTATTTAGGGCGTTTTTTTGGCGAACAGTTACCGAGTCGAGAAGAAGTACAGCGAGGCATTGGTTCAGGATTTATTATTAGTGGTGATGGAATTATTTTGACTAATGCCCATGTGGTAGCAGATGCAGATAACGTCGCCGTTGTGTTAAAAGATGGTCGCAGCCTTCAAGGTAAGGTAGTAGGAGTTGACCGCGTAACCGATGTAGCAGTAGTCAAAATTAAAGGTACAGGATTACCAACAGTTAAATTAGGTAACTCTGATAATTTGTTAGCAGGACAATGGGCGATCGCCATTGGCAATCCATTAGGATTAGATAATACAGTTACCCAAGGAATTATCAGTGCAACTCAGCGTTCTGTTGCTGATTTAGGAGTACCCACAGAACGAGTCGATTTTATTCAAACTGATGCTGCAATTAACCCTGGTAATTCTGGTGGCCCCTTGCTCAACGCTCAAGGAGAAGTAATTGGGATGAATACTGCTATCATCCAAGGAGCGCAAGGATTAGGCTTTGCAATTCCCATCAAAACAGCCCAAAGAATTGCCAATGAATTAATCGCTAAAGGAAAAGTAGATCATCCTTATGTTGGCATTCAAATGGGAGAGTTAACCCCTGATTTACGCACCAAAATTAATCAAAGTGATACAGGTTTAAAAGTTAATCAAGATACAGGTGTGATTATTTTAGCAGTCGCCCCAAACTCCCCGGCTTCTCGTGCTGGTTTGCGTCCGGGCGATATTATTGACAGTATTAACGGTGTGGCAATTCAAGATATTAGACAAGTTCAACAACAGGTAGAAACTACTAAAGTTGGTGATGTTATGCAAATTACCATCAATCGTAACGGCAAAAAACAGGCGATCGCAATTCGCACAGTCGCCCTACCTGCAAGAGATATTAGTTAAAACTGGACTTTTAAGGTTTTCTTTCGGACTATCCCAATAAAAAAATCCCCCGCCTCGCGGCGGGGGATTTTTATTACTAACCTACAAAACTAGTAGCCAGATCAACCGAACTTACCAGCAGTGGAGGCGATGAGGAAGGCTGCGTAGGTGAGGACATAGCCAACGGTGAAGTGAGCTAGACCAACCAAACGTGCTTGAACGATGGAGAGTGCAACGGGCTTGTCTTTCCAGCGAACTAGGTTAGCTAGAGGAGTACGCTCGTGCGCCCAAACCAAGGTTTCGATCAACTCTTGCCAGTAACCTCTCCAAGAGATGAGGAACATGAAGCCAGTTGCCCAAACTAGGTGTCCGAAGAGGAACATCCAAGCCCAAACAGACAGGTTATTCACGCCGTAGGGGTTGTAACCGTTGATCAACTGTGCAGAGTTAGCCCACAGGTAATCACGGAACCAGCCCATCAGGTAGGTAGAGTTTTCGTTGAACTGAGCAACGTTACCTTGCCAAATACCCAGGTGTTTCCAGTGCCAGTAGAAGGTTAACCAACCTACTGTGTTCAATGCCCAGAACAGAGCTAAGTAGAAGGAATCCCAAGCTGAGATATCGCAAGTACCGCCACGACCAGGGCCATCGCAAGGGAATGCGTAACCGAAGTCTTTTTTGTCTGGCATTAATTTAGAACCACGAGCATCCAAAGCACCTTTGACTAGGATGAGGGTGGTGGTGTGTAGACCTAGTGCGATCGCATGGTGTACCAAGAAATCGCCAGGGCCAATTGTTAAGAACAGGGAGTTTGTGCCAGCGTTAATGGCATCTAACCAACCGGGCAACCATACGTTTGCATAGTTGGGGTAAGCTGTGTACGCAACACTTTCGGGGTTGGACAACAGAACATCCAATCCGTACAGTACTTTACCGTTAGCAGCTTGAACAAACTGAGCAAATACTGGCTCAATTAGGATTTGCTTTTCAGGAGTACCGAAAGCAACTACTACGTCGTTGTGAACGTACAAACCTAGGGTATGGAAGCCTAAGAAGAGAGATACCCAGCTTAAGTGAGAGATAATCGCTTCTTTGTGCTTCAGTACGCGATCTAATACGTTGTCTTTGTTTTGTTCGGGGTCGTAGTCACGTACCCAGAAAATTGCACCGTGGGCAAACGCACCGACCATCAAGAAAATCGCAATGTATTGGTGGTGGGTGTATAAAGCTGCCTGTGTGGTGTAATCCTTAGCGATGAACGCATAGGAAGGCATGGAGTACATGTGCTGCGCCACCCAAGAGGTAACAACACCCAAACAAGCCAAGTGCCAACCTAATTGGAAGTGCAGCGAGTTGTTGTAGGTATCATAAATGCCTTGGTGGGGCATGTTGAAGGGGCCTTCAACTTTTTGGCCAAAGAAAGTTTTGGCATTCATCATCTCTTTGATGCTGTGACCAATACCAAAGTTGGTACGGTACATGTGACCAGCGACGATGAATAATACTGCGATCGCTAAGTGGTGGTGAGCAATGTCAGTCAACCACAGAGCTTCTGTTTGAGGATGGAAACCACCCAAGAAGGTCAGAATCGCTGTACCAGCACCAGTGGATGTACCAAAGAGGTGGCCTGCGGTATCTGGATTTTGAGCGTAAACGTTCCAGTTCCCTGTAAAGAAAGGCTGTAAGCCTGCTGGGTGGGGAGCGGTGGTTAAGAAGTTATCCCAACCTACGTGCTGTCCACGAGCTTCGGGGATAGCAACGTGAATCAAGTGACCAGCCCAAGCCAAGGAGCTAACGCCGAACAAACCAGCTAGGTGGTGGTTGAGGCGAGATTCAGCATTCTTGAACCAAGCGAGGCTGGGGCGGAACTTGGGTTGCAAGTGCAACCAACCAGCGAACAATAACAGGGCAGCAAATAGGAGTAGACCTAATGAGCCAATATACAGTTCTTGGTTTGTCCGCATACCGATGGTGTACCACCAGTGGTAAACACCAGAGTATGCAATATTTACAGGATTACTAGCACCCGCTTGGGTAAAAGCTTCAATTGCTGGTTTACCAAAGTGGGGGTCCCAAATCGCATGAGCGATGGGACGGACGTGTAGAGGATCTTTGATCCACTGTTCAAAGTTACCTTGCCAGGCTACATGGAACAGGAGGCTGGAAGCCCAAAGGAAGATGATTGCCAGATGTCCGAAGTGAGTAGCGAAAATCTTTTGGTAAAGATTTTCTTCGGTCATGCCATCGTGGCTCTCAAAGTCATTGCCCATTGCGATCGCATACCAAATGCGCCGCGTGGTTGGGTCCTGTGCGAGATCCTGGCTAAATTTTGGAAATTTTGTTGCCATAGCTTTGATATTTCCTCTGACCCTTAGCCATCAGGTTTCAGCTTTGGGAGTTCTGAGCTTTGAGTTCTAAGTTTTGATTACTCAGCACTCAGCACTCACTACTCAGCACTCCGTATAACTGATTGCTATCCTACTGAAAGAATGTGTGCGTGGAAGAATGCCCAGGTTGTTGCAATTCCTCCGAGGAGGTAGTGTGCTACACCAACTGCACGGCCTTGAGTGATGCTCAAAGCGCGGGGTTGGATTGCAGGTGCTACCTTCAGTTTATTATGCGCCCAAACGATGGACTCAATTAGTTCTTGCCAGTAGCCGCGACCACTGAACAGGAACATTAAGCTGAATGCCCAAACAAAGTGAGCGCCCAGGAACATTAATCCGTAAGCAGACAAAGCACTGCCGTAGGAGTTGATTACTTGAGAAGCTTGCGCCCACAAGAAATCACGCAACCAGCCGTTGATTGTGATGGCACTTTGGGCAAAGTTACCACCAGTAATATGAGACACATTACCAGCTGCGTCTACAGTTCCCCAAACATCAGATTGCATTTTCCAACTGAAGTGGAAAATCACAATAGATAGGGAGTTATACATCCAGAACAATCCGAGGAACACGTGATCCCAACCGGAAACTTGGCAAGTACCGCCACGGCCAGGGCCGTCGCAAGGGAAGCGGAAACCTAAGTTGGCTTTATCGGGAATCAAGCGTGAGCTGCGAGCGAATAGTACGCCCTTCAGCAGAATCAGTACTGTTACGTGGATGGTGAAAGCATGGATGTGGTGAACTAGGAAGTCAGCAGTACCCAATGCGATGGGCATCATTGCGACTTTGCCACCAATAGCCAAGATACCGCCGCCAAAGGCATAGCTAACTGGCTCTAAGGCGTTGGGAGCAGTGCCACCAGGAGCCAAGGTGTGCAGGTTCTGCACCCACTGAGCAAATACTGGTTGCAACTGAATTGCTGTGTCGGAGAACATGTCTTGGGGACGGCCCAAGGCACGCATTGTGTCGTTGTGGATGTACAAACCAAAGCTGTGGAAGCCCAGGAAAATTGACACCCAGTTCAGGTGGGAAATAATTGCATCCCGGTGACGAATCACCCGATCCAGTACGTTGTTTTGATTCACAACAGGATCATAATCCCGCACCATGAAGATGGCAGCGTGAGCCGCACCACCCACAATTAAGAATCCACCGATCCAAATGTGGTGAGTGAAGATACACAACTGAGTTGCGTAGTCAGTTGCCAAGTATGGATAAGGAGGCATCGCGTACATGTGATGCGCGATGATGATGGTCAGCGAACCCAAGAAGGCAAGGTTAGTTGCCAATTGAGCGTGCCAGGAGGTGGTCAGGTTTTCATAAAGACCCTTGTGACCTTCCCCGGTGAAGGGGCCTTTGTGGTTTTCGAGGATCTCTTTGATGCTGTGACCAATGCCCCAGTTTGTGCGGTATTGATGACCAGCGATGATGAAGAGTACAGCGATCGCTAAGTGGTGATGAGAAATATCAGTCAACCACAGACCACCAGTTACAGGGTTTAAACCACCCTTGAAGGTTAAGAAGTCAGCGTACTGACCCCAGTTCAAGGTGAAGAAAGGTGTTAAACCAGCAGCGAAGCCGGGGAATACATCAATCAACAAGCTCTTGTTGAGGATGAACTCATGGGGCAAGGGGACATCTTTAACAGCTACCCCTGCATCCAAAAGCTTGTTGATGGGAGCGGAAACGTGAATTAAGTGTCCAGCCCATCCCAAGGAACCGCAGCCTAACAGTACTTGCAAGTGGTGGTTCAGCATCGACTCCACATTCTGGAACCATTCCAGTTTGGGAGCGCGTTTGTGATAGTGGAACCAGCCAGCAAATAAGAACAAGCCTGCTAATACCAAGCCGCCAATAGCTGTGCAGTAAAGCTGGAAGGAGTTGGTGATACCCCAGCCACGCCATACTTGGAACAAGCCAGAGGTGATTTGAATACCGTGGAATCCACCACCAACATCACCATTCAAAATGTCTTGTCCCACAATGGGCCAAACGACTTGAGCACTGGGCTTCACGTTCAATGGGTCGCTTAACCAGGCTTCGTAGTTAGAGAACTTCGCGCCGTGGAATATCATCCCGCTTAACCAGATGGTCACAACGGCCAGGTGTCCGAAGTGAGCCGCAAATATTTTGCGGGAGATATCTTCTAAATCGCTTGTATGTGTATCAAAATCGTGGGCGAGAGCGTGGAGGTTCCAAATCCAAGTGGTGGTTTTGGGGCCTCTAGCTAGAGTTCTGTCGAAGTGTCCGGGTTGCGCCCATTTTTCAAATGAGGTAGGTACCGGGTCGTTATCGACTATCACTCTTGCTTTCTTTTCCTCTCGCTCCGGAGGACTAATCGTCATTCGACCTCCTCTCGTGATAAGGAATGAGGAATCATGAAACCACAAAGTGATACTTAGTCGCCTTCTCCAGGTTAGTGGCTGGAGCAGCGATGAAGACGCTATGTGGAAGTTTGTTTCTGTTGAATTATAAAGTCTTTACTTGTACATTGTTGGAGAGATTTTAACAATAATTCAAAATCCCCAAATTAATTGTCTGATCTACCTTTTAACTGTAAACTTTTGAGCAAAAAGTCAATAGTTTCTCCATTTAATTTACAAAGAATAACAATTCGTTAAACTTATGATTAATGGGTATAATGTCCGCCGGCTCAGTATTCTCAAATTAGTTAGAGATATTTTTGGCACGAGAGAAAAGCATATATTAGAGAAATAGTAAAAAAGAATACTGTTTTCCGGTGATTTTTAAAAAATACATAGTAACTGCTCAAAATTTCACCTTTTAGGCTATGGCGTGCAAAGCACAGTTTAAGGCAAAATTATTTTGCAGTTTTGCAGACTATAACTGGGTGTTAGGTATGAATTTGCGGTGTATGAAGTCTTTAAAACAGATCCTCCCCAGGAGTCTGGCTATTTTCAAGTGGCTTGTCATACTAGTATTGGTCTTGAATTTAAACAGTTGTGCAGAGAAAGCTGTTAGTCAAGATGTAGCTGTGAGTCCTAGGGAAAAATATCAACCCACTTCGCAGCAATTTACGGAAGTTGCACCACCAGAGGTCATTCAAGAACTGCGCTCAACGCTAGAAGTATACCGCCCCCAGCTAACTATCGTCACCCCTTCATTTGATGAGATTATTCAAGATACTAAAGTTAAAGTTCAAATTCAGGTAAAAGATTTACCTATATTTAAAGATCCAGCATTTGAATTAGGGCCTCATCTCCAGGTAATTTTGGATAATCAGCCTGACATCTCGGTGTATGACTTAAGCCAGCCGTTAATTTTGTCTGATTTATCTCCGGGTACACATAGTTTACGTGTATTTGCTTCTCGTCCTTGGGGTGAAAGTTTTAAAAATGAAGGCGCTTATACTCAGACATTGTTTCATGTTTTTACAAAAACAGATGACAACAACCCTGAACCTAGCGTTCCCTTACTAACTTACAGCAGTCCTCAAGGTAGTTATGGTGCTGAACCAATTTTACTAGATTTTTACTTAACAAACGCTCCATTACACTTAGGTGCTACAGATAATCCCAATGATTTGTTCAGTGATTGGCGTATCCGTTGCACTATTAATGGTGACAGTTTTGTGTTCGATCGCTGGCAAGCAGTTTACCTCAAAGGCTTCCAACCTGGAAATAATTGGGTGAAGCTAGAATTTTTAGACAATCAAGGTAACGTTGTGAAAAATGCCTTTAATACGACTGTGAGATTAATTAACTACCAACCCAAAGGTAAAGATACACTGTCTCGCATTGTTAGAGGCGAACTCAAGGCGGATGAGGTACGCAGCATAGTCAATCAAAGTTACATTCCCCAGCCACTAATTCCTACACCCGAAGTTCCAGAGGTAGTTCAACCGCAACCAACTGAGTCAGCAACGCCAGAACCGGAAGTGATACCGACACCGCAAGTTACTGCGTCGCCAATACCAGAACCAGAAGTTACACCGACACCGCAAGCTACTGCGTCACCAACACCAGAACCGGAAGTGATACCGACACCACAAGTTACTGCGTCACCAACACCAGAACCGGAAGTTATACCGACACCACAAGTTACTGCGTCACCAACACCAGAACCGGAAGTTACACCGACACCACAAGTTACTGCGTCACCAATACCAGAACCGGAAGTTATACCGACACCACAAGTTACTGCGTCACCAATACCAGAACTGGAAGTTACACCGACACCACAAGCTACTGCGTCGCCAATACCAGAACCGGAAGTGATACCGACACCACAAGTTACTGCGTCACCAATACCAGAACCAGAGGTAACACCCACAGCAGTTCCTGAAACACAAGCAACCGAGTCTTTAAAGTCGAGATTTGGTAAATATTTTCAGCGTCGTCAAATTCCAACATCTCAAGGAGAGGGATAAGAGAGGTGATTTTTTAAAAGATACTCAATTCTAATTTTTCGGCTAAAGCTTCAATAAAAGCGATCGCACCTACGGAATTTCCGACTATATTTAATGCGGGACTGTAGCAAGCGATCGCTCCGGCGTTTGGTACTATGGCTAACATGCCACCACTAATGCCTGATTTCATTGGTAAACCAATTTTGAGAGCAAATTTAGCCGAGTCTTGGTAAAGTCCACACATCAACATCACAGCGTTAACTATTCGGTGATGCTGTAAATTATCACCACAAGCTAAGGCTTTTCCTAATAAGGCTAAATCTTCCACCCTACCTGAAAGACTGCATATTTGCTCGTAAGTGTCAAGAGCTATTTCAGGATTTTCCAGACGATTTTGTTCTGCGAGATAGTTGGTGAGTGTTTGGTTAATTGGTGAACGTGAAGCGCGTACCGAAGCCAGCATGACTTTATCTAAATATAGTCGGGAACCTGCTAACTGATTTAACCATTGACAAAGATGTGAAGTGCGATCGCTTGCCGTCTTTCCTGGTAACTTATCAGCTAGAGTAATTGCACCACTATTAATCATCGGGTTGCGGGGATGTCCGCCATCTGTAATTAATTGTTCTAAAGAATTAAACGCCGCATCCGACGGTTCAACGCCAACCCATTGAAAAACTGTATCTGTTCCCATCACTTCTAGCAGATACAAAAATGAAAATACTTTAACTACACTCATTAAAGGAAACACACAACCTGTATCTCCCGAACTGTAAGTTTTTCCTGATAAACAGCAGATGTGAACAGCAAACCAGTTAGGATGAGCAACAGATAATTGTGGGATGCGATCGCACACTTTACCCTGTACAGTCTGAATTTTAGCTTGTTGTACCCAAGTAGCTAAATCAGTGGTAGTAAGTTTATCAAGTTTGACCAAAAGTGATACAGCCTCAAAATTATTCTCAGTTAGGTATAGCAGTAAACAGTCAACAGGCTTAAAACTTTCTTTTTGTCTAGGTTATTAAGCAGGGGTTACGTAAAATGATGAAAAAACGAACCGCATAGACGCGCAAGCGGCTTCCCGCAGGGTAGGGCGCAAAGGACACAAAGTTAAGAGAATTTTAGAGGGTTATTGCGTACGTCCTGATTAAATTATCTTCCCTACACCCTCATACCCCTAAACCCCTACACCCAAAATTAAAGGATATCTCATGACTCCCTGCGTCAGAGCGCCAGAATTACCACAAAATTACACTTGGCTGAATACTGACAAACCTTTGTCCTTAAAACAACTTAGGGGTAGAGTTGTCATCTTAGACTTTTGGACATACTGCTGTATTAATTGCCTGCACATCCTACCAGACTTGAAATATTTGGAAAACAAATACAAAGATAGTCTGACAGTAATTGGTGTCCACTCCGCCAAGTTTGACAATGAACAAGAAACAGAAAATATCCGCCAAGCTATTTTGCGTTATGACATTGAACACCCAGTTTTAGTAGACCAAAATTTTCGTGTATGGCAAGAATATACTGTGCGTGCTTGGCCGACATTCATGA
Source organism: Aulosira sp. FACHB-615 (assembly GCF_014698045.1). Classification (GTDB taxonomy): domain Bacteria; phylum Cyanobacteriota; class Cyanobacteriia; order Cyanobacteriales; family Nostocaceae; genus Nostoc_B. The sequence goes on along the minus strand of NZ_JACJSE010000003.1, from coordinate 86,124 downwards.
TTATCGACCCTAAAGGTTATGTAGTTGGCTATGTTTCTGGCGAAGGTAAGCGTGAGGTTTTAGATAAGTTAATTGCCAAAATTATTGCCGAGCATCAGCAAAAAGGTACAATCAACTTTCAAGAAATCAACCATATTTTAGAAAAGCAGCAACAACCAATAATTTCACCCTTAGCTTTTCCAGGAAAAGTCTTAGCCACGCCAGCAGGTTTATTCATTGCTGACTCTGGACATCACCGCTTAGTTTTGAGTAACTTTGATGGCGAAGTTCTCCACATTATTGGTACAGGACAACCTGGTTTAATTGACGGTAGTTTTAGCGAAGCACAATTTTCTGCACCACAGGGAATGGTATTTGATAACGAAAATCAAATTCTGTTTGTCGCTGATACCGAAAATCACGCTTTGCGGCGAGTGGATTTAAAACGCCAAATAGTTGAGACAATTGCAGGAACTGGAGAACAAAGCCGTAACATTTATCCTCATGGTGGTGCTGGTTTAGAAACTGCACTCAATTCTCCTTGGGATTTAGTCAAAGTTGGAAATATTTTATTTATTGCAATGGCGGGTTCCCATCAAATTTGGCAAATGAACTTAGCCACTAACATGATCAAAACCTATGCTGGTACAGGTGGAGAAGGTTGTGTTGATGGTTCACTAACAGAATCGGCTTTTGCTCAACCTAGTGGTATAAATACAGATGGACAACAACTATATATTGCTGATAGTGAAATTAGTACAATTAGGAGTATAGAAATTTTTGAACCATACCAAGTAAGAACTATTTGTGGTAGTCAACAGTTATTCGGTTTTGGTGATGTGGATGGACAAAGTACAGATGTGCGATTACAACACTGTATGGCGGTAGAATATGCGGGAAATTTTTTGTGGGTAGCAGATACATACAACCACAAAATTAAATTAGTTAGTCCCAGCACAGGTAATTGTCAAACCATTTTGGGCGATGGTTTAGCTGGTTTACAAGATGGACAAGGTAAAAATAGCCGCTTTTTTGAACCTTCTGGATTAAGTGTTATGGGGTCACATCTATATATTAGTGATACCAATAATCACGTTATTCGCTGTGTTGATTTAAATAATTTTGCAGTTACGACAATGCAGTTTTCTGGTTTATGTGCGCCAGATATATGTATTCCTCAGAATCAAGACAATCTGCTATAGCAGTCCTAAATCATTTGTGAAATTCCCTTTCTTCTCTTTCCTCTCATTCTTTGTGTCCTTTGCGTCCTTTGCGGTTCGTTAAAAAGAATATTTTTTCACAACTCAGATAGGATTGCTATATGAACTTAGTAATTTTTGATATTGATGGTACACTCACCAATACAAACCAGATTGATGAAACCTGCTTTGTAAATACCTTGGCTTCAGAATTCGGATTTATTGATATTAATTCAAACTGGTCAGAATACCAGAATATTACAGACTCCGGTATTACTCAGCAAATTTTTCAAGAAAGATTACAACGTCAGCCATCAGAATTAGAAATCAAAAGATTCAAACTTGCTTTTGTTGCCAAACTCCAGCAGGAGATTAGCACACAGAGACATCTATTTAGTAGTATCCCTGGTGCAGAAAAGGTATTGGCTGAATTACAAACCTCTGTTACATGGCGTGTAGCGATCGCAACTGGCGGATGGTATGATTCTGCTATATTAAAACTGCAAGCAGCCGACTTAGCAATACACAATATTCCCTTAGCTTCATCTGATGATGGCATTTCTAGAGAAGATATTATTAATGCGGCTATTCTCAAAGCTAAAAATAACTACAAAGTTGAAGATTTCACCAAAATAGTCTTTGTAGGTGATGGTATTTGGGATATTAAAGCTGCACGTAATTTAAATATTAGTTTTATTGGGATAGCCAATCACCAAGCACCTGAAAAATTATTAGATGCTGGAGCTAAATCAGTACTGCAAAATTTCGATAACTGTGATTTTACCAAACTACTCGATACAGCAGAAGTCCCAAAATCCAACATTCCCTTCCTTCTGCATATTACACAGCGCCTACAATGGGAACAAGCGAAAGATCATGATATTTATATAGCAGAATCTCTCGCTAAAGAAGGTTTTATTCACTGCTCAAAAGTAACACAGATTATCCCAGTCGCTAACAGATTTTTTTATAACCAAAAAGAATTAGTTATACTGTTAATTGATAGTCAAAAAGTTAAGGCAGAAATTCGCTATGAGGCGGCTGAAACCGGAGAAATATTTCCGCATATTTATGGAAATTTAAATATAGATGCGGTAACTCAAGTGATAGATTTTGCATCAGGAGTTGATGGTTACTTCGATTTACCCCAACAACTGCAAGATTTACTTTCAGAAATCGCATAATTAGCCAACAAGTATATTTAGCAATACCGATTGTTTATTTAGTTACCATTGCTAACAGATAGCTAGAGCAGTATCTGTGTTGACAAGACGCACAATCTGAATTTCAACTATAATTTAATCTAATCATAATGATAGAGTCTTGGGTGGGAGTTAGCTGATCCGCTTCTTTTAAGCTAATTGTACGCAAGAGTCAGTCTATGCTTAAGACAGAAAGATAAATGCAACTTTGGTAATGAACAATAGATAAAATGAACAAAGTTAGCCTTAATGTCTAATCGCCAAAACCTATATATCTCATGGATTTTGCTAATCTTGCATCCCAGTTGAATGCTGGAACAATTCTGCCAGAGGGAATTGTGATTGTTACCCTCTTAGGGGTTTTGATTGTTGATTTGATTTTGGGGCGTACATCCTCACGCTGGATTGGATATCTAGCGATCGCGGGTTTACTAGCCGCAATTGTCGCCCTATATTTTCAATGGGATAATGCCAATCCCATCTCCTTTACTGGCGGCTTCACTGGTGATGACCTCAGTATTGTGTTTCGCGGTATTATCGCTTTGTCTGCCGTTGTGACGATATTGATGTCAATTCGCTACATTGAGCAGAGTGGTACCGCTTTAGCAGAATTCATCGCAATTTTGCTAACTGCTACGTTAGGAGGAATGTTCTTATCTGGTGCTAGTGAGTTAGTGATGATTTTCATCTCACTAGAATCTTTAAGTATTTCCTCTTACCTATTGACAGGGTATACAAAGCGTGATCCCCGTTCTAACGAAGCGGCGCTGAAATACCTGTTGATTGGTGCTGCTAGTACAGCAGTATTTTTATACGGCGTTTCGTTGTTATACGGTTTATCTGGTGGTCAAACAGAATTAAGTGCGATCGCAGATGGTATCATTACAGCCAACGTCAGCCAATCACTCGGTTTGGTGATTTCACTCGTTTTCATCATTGCAGGTATTGGCTTCAAAATTTCGGCTGCACCCTTCCACCAATGGACACCAGACGTTTACGAAGGCGCACCCACCCCGGTAATCGCCTTTTTATCCGTTGGTTCCAAAGCAGCCGGTTTTGCTTTAGCCATTCGCCTATTAACTACAGTCTTCCCAATGGTGGCTGACGAGTGGCGATTTGTGTTTACCGCCCTCGCTATTCTCAGCATGATTTTGGGTAACGTAGTGGCTCTGGCACAAACTAGCATGAAACGGATGCTGGCTTACTCATCCATCGCTCAAGCTGGATTTGTGATGATTGGCTTAATTGCTGGTACAGAAGCTGGATACGCCAGTATGGTGTTTTACCTGCTGGTTTATTTGTTCATGAACCTGTGCGGCTTTACCTGCGTCATTCTCTTCTCCTTGCGGACAGGAACCGACCAAATCGCCGAATACTCAGGCTTGTATCAAAAAGACCCACTGTTGACATTGGGTTTGAGTATTTCCTTACTATCTCTCGGCGGTATTCCACCACTGGCCGGATTTTTTGGCAAAATCTACTTGTTCTGGGCTGGTTGGCAAGCTGGTCTTTATGGATTAGTGTTGCTAGGTTTGGTAACTAGTGTGGTTTCCATCTATTACTACATTCGCGTAGTCAAAATGATGGTAGTTAAAGAACCCCAAGAAATGTCCGACGTAGTGAGAGACTACCCTGAAGTGCGTTGGAATTTACCAGGATACAGACCTTTACAAGTAGGCTTGATAGTCAGCTTAATTGCAACTACTATATCCGGGATTTTGTCAAACCCACTGTTCACATTGGCAAACAATTCTATTGCTCACACTCAAATCTTACAAGCAACAATTACCAAAGTGAGTACAGTTCCTCTAGAAGAACCAGAAAAGCTGTAACTTACTTTTACTTTCTGTATATGGCTAATAGCTGATCATGAGATTTTGACAGCTATTAGCTATTTTTTATAACTTAACGCCGTGTGCAACTTGCTCTCAAACCTAACTCCCAACCCCTTCCCTACGTTCGCGCAGCGTGTCGCAGACAGGGAAGGGGAGCAAGATTCAAAGCCTCTCTCCGCTTCGGGGAGAGGTTTGGAGAGGGGTTTCAAGAATAAGTTGCACATCTCGTAACTTAATTCTCATCTCCAATAAAAATGGAAGTTTATCCTTCAGAATCACCAGAGTTTCAAACTTGGATACAAAATTTAACTTCTGGGAGCGAATATGAGCGTATCAACCAAGTAGAAGTATTAGCTAATATTGACTCTCCTGATGTAGTTGCAGTATTCATTCATGCTTTGCAAAAGCAAAACTCATTTTTAGTACGTGAAAAGATTGTCGAAGTATTAGGTAATATTGGCAATAAATCAGCAGTTCCAGCCTTGATTCAACTTTGGTATGAAGAGAAAAACCAAACTTTGGATGAATGGGAATTAGAGGCTCGCTCAAAATCACTTTGTAATATTAGCGATAAGATTATTGAAGCATTAGGTAAAATTGGCGGTGAAGCTGCCATTGTATTTTTGTTACAAGCTTTAGAAGATAGAAAGACTTGTGGTGACTTATATCTTGCTGAGGCTTTAGCCAAAAATAGTAATGAAATAATTATAGAAGCCTTACTTCAAGCCTTGTATAATCAAGATGATTTTATTAGTGGTTGTGCTGCTAACGCATTAGGATTAATTGGTAGTGAAACTGCTGTTCCTTTTTTGATTAAAGCTTTAAAGCGCCAAGAACAAAATGTTAGTTACATAGCTGCTGAAGCATTAGGGAAAATTGGTAGCGAGTTAGCAGTTCCAGCTTTATGCGAGGCTTTGAATTATCCTCACAGAATAGGTTGGGGTGCAGCCGCAGCCTTGGGAGAAATTGGCTCTGAGTCAGCAGTTCCAGCTTTATCTCAAGCTTTGAGTAGTCAAGATTTGGGAGTTCGTGAAAATGCTGCTTGGGCTTTAGGAAAAATTATCTGATACCAATTTAATGTGAAGTTGCACATATTTCGTTTCGATCCCCCTAAATCCCCCTTAAAAAGGGGGACTTTGATATATATTTTTCCGTTTCCCCCCTTTTGAAGGGGATGCTCAAGGGGATCGGATTCTATGCAGCTTCATAAAAAATTGATATGAGCTTTGTAATCACGAATTACGATAGCGCAGCGTTAGCGAGTCCGCGAGCGTCATTACAAATTATTCAACGGAGTCCAATTACCGGAAGGAACAAACGCCGCCCAAAATTGCGGTTCGCTATAATCTTGACTATTGAGCAAATCTAACTGTGCAGAACGCAACGCCTCATGTCTTCCTTTCCCCGCCTGCAAGTTATTGTAATATTTCACCATCAATTCTTTTGTCGCTGCATCATCAACTTGCCACAGACTTAAAACCTGACTTTGTGAACCAGCAATTACCAAAGCACGACGCAAACCATAAACACCATCGCCAACTTTAATATCGCCCTTACCAGTGTCGCAGGCAGAAAGCACAACTAATTGGTTAGAACGCAAATCTAAACCAGCAACTTCCAACGCCGTTAACACACCATCATCATTATTATTTGTCGCTTGTTTGCGTTTATTAAACCCAGCCAATGCTAAACCAGAACGCAACAAGGGATTTTCAACTTGAATTATCTCTTTTGGACGTGGTGTTAATTCTAAATCGGGTGAGGCGTTGAGATTTTGTGCCACATCAGCGATGAAAAAACCGTGTGTAGCTAGATGTAAAATACTCGGACTTTGTAATTGTTTAACAGCCGTTTCTGTCGCATCTTTACCTAACAAAATTTTAGCATTGGGTAACACTTTTTTAATAGCGACAGCTTCATCTTTAGTAGCAGCTAACGGGTCAAATATCAAATTTGCTAAATCACCAGAGCGAAGATTTTGCGAACCGCGTGAACCAGATGTTTTTGCAGATGCTACAGTTTGTCCTTGATTATTGTAGTCAACATCTGCCAACACCACAGGCGAGGAAGTATTGTTAACATTTGAATTTAAACGTAACAAATCTCTCCCACTGGTAAGGTAAGAAAAAGCGTAACGCTGAATGAGAAATTTATCTTGCTCATCTTTTAGAGCTTCAAAAGGAATTAATGTTAATTGCCCATCGGGTGAGATTAAAATATGACTGGCATCACCCAATAAAGGGCGGATAGGTGCGATTAATTTCTCATCTAAAGTGCGTCCGAGTTTGTTGAATCTAATTCCTTTGACTAACGCTACACGAAAATCAATAGCCAACTTATCAATTTCTGCGGCTTCACCTAAATCAACCCACTTCGGTTCACCGGTTGAACGCAACACCGCCGCCGCATAACGCGGTTTACCCCACCTTTGAGCATCCGTTTTAGCTTTGACATTGAATGGTTGATACTGCACAATCTCTACCAAAGCGGCATCTTTGGGTATTTTGGTTTGAATGGCGGCTAAGTCTAGTGGTTGAGTTTGCTGACGAAGTTCAGCACTTTTAACACTGATAGCTGCTTCTAGTTTTTCTTTTTCAGCTTCCAGTTTTTCTAGTTGAGCTTTCAGATTAACGGTTTGTTTTCCTGATTCTGAAAAGACTAAGGCTGAGAGTTGCTGTTGTACTTGCAGCCATTGAGCGAATAGTTTTTGAGTTTCGGGGTTTTTATCAAGTTTAGAGCGTAGTATTTGGATGCTGTCGGCTACCGCATCTAATACGAACGCTTTGCGGCGAAGTACAGTAGTTAAGGCTAGAAATGCGGCGGTTGGATTATTCCGTGCTTCTTGTAAGGATAGGGAAACAGTAGCATCGGTTGTCCCTGAAAAAGTTCTAATGTAATCTTGTTTGCTTTTTTCAGAGCCGACAGCAAAAATTAGATTGAGATTTTGTGCTTCAACTTCTAACCCACGACGTAAGACATCAATATCACGAGTGATATCACCTCGTGCTTGATAGAGTACAACCAAATTAGTCAAGTTAGCGGCGACAAGGGGATGAACATTTCCCAGCACTTTCTCAAAGATAGTCAAGGAGGGTTGATACAGTTCAGCCAACTTAGTCAAGCTAAGAGCGACATCAGAATGTTTCTGACACAGCACTTTCTCTCGGATAGTCAGGGAGCGTTCTGCTAAGGGAATGGCGGTAGTGTATTTCCCTTCTTGTAGTAACTTGAGTGCCTGTTCATTCAGTTCGTCAGCTTCCTTTAAAGCTGCTTGCTCCTCTGCTGAATATGCAGGGGTTTGCTGTTGCGCTATCCCCTCAACTGGCGTACTTAAAACTAACCCTGTTGTCATCGCACCCGCTACCATCCAAGGTGCAAGACACATACCCGCAGCATTAATCGCACTGAATAACTTTTTCACAGTCAACTCACAAGCTTGTATAGGTCAGTTAACAGTTATCAGTTAACAGTTATCAGGGTTTTCGTTGGGGATTTGACTCTTGTTGACTACCACTTTTTAGAAGTGAAAGACTTCAAAATATATTGCTGATTACTGCTCACTGATTACTGTTCACTGTTAAGTAAATCATGCCGGACTCAGCAATTTTCGCAAAGCTGTTGTGAAAAAACTCAAAAACTTGCGCCTTCCTCTCTGCGCCTTTGCGCCTCTGCGTGAAACAAAACCACATCTCGCAACACCCGACACAAAAAATTTGCTGAAATTTCAAGCTCAAATGTTCAATACAGTCAGCGTCGCGCACTACTAAACATCTCGGTGCGTTACGGCTGTCGCCTAACTCACCCTACCGGACTGTATTTTACTTTCTTTTGAAGGCGAGCGCACCAACTATGAGCATCTGAGCTTCACGCTTCACCCTCTGAACTTCAACATTCAAGCAAAAAGGCTGAAATTTTATGTTTATAACTCGAAGCCAGTAGCAGCAAAAGCTTTGTGTTCGATGCCGTACTCTTGCCGTTAACACATCCTACATCTATTTCAATAATTATATACAAGTTACAGATTATACAAAATAAAAATTAAGAAAATTCCTTTAATTGTCTAATTTAAAAGGAAAAATTTGTTGCAAATATTTTAAAATTGGTAGTTTACAAGTATAAAAATATACTATAATATAGAAAATATGAGAAAGGCGATCGCCCCTCCTGCAAGAGCTTGCGATCGCCTTTCTTTCAACCCCTAACGGAGTCGTTTATTATCATGGCACAAGAAAGAGAAAACCCCGACAATCAAGAGTCTGTCCCCCAGGCTGTTCCTAAAAGAGAACGCATTAAACATTTGTTGATTGGTTCTCCCAAAGCTGTCACCAGCACGATACATTACTTGCAGGCTGTTGGTTATGCAAATGTCGGTGATTGGAGTCCGTTACTACCCGCAGAAAACCCTAATGAAGTGATGAGTATTTTAATCCGTCAGATTTTCACTGCATAACTTAAAACTACAACCCCGACTGTTCTAAACAGTCGGGGTTGTGTTTTGCTGACAATTGTTGCTAACGCTATGAAGATCGTCAGTCGCGCATGGAAGAAAATATCTTCTTCTATAGCTGTTCTTACTTGCTTGTAATACAGTTGGAACCCCACCCCGCATTTGCTGACGCAAACGCTCCCCTCCCCGCTTGCGGGGAGGGGTTGGGGGTGGGGTTGAAATGTACCTCATCCAACCGAGAACCGCTATATATCTAAATTACTAAATTAAATTTTGGAGATGTTTAACCAACTGGGGTGCTTGCAATACTCCTTCAATTTTATCCACAGGCTGGCCTTGCTTAAATAACATGAGTGTTGGCAAGGCTTCAATACGATATTGACTAGCCAATTCGGTGTATTTTTCTGTGTCAATTTTAACAACACGTATACGGCCATTTAATTGAGCATTAACTTGTTCTAAAATTGGCCCCATCATTTTGCAAGGGCCACACCATTCAGCGTAAAAATCTACTAATACAGGTACATCAGAACCAGAAAGCATTTCTTCAAAACTGTTGAAATGTTTTTTAGTGGCCATACGATACACACCGAATTTTTATGGATTGCTTTTAATCTTAATGCGTGCTTTCAGGAATGGCTGTAACCTTATTTTATTTTTATAGTCAAGGGTCAATAGTCATTTGTCATTTGTCTAGTGCATCGATTCAGTAATCACAAACCTAACCCCCAACCCCTTCCCTACAAGGGAAGGGGAGCAAGAATCAAAGCCTCTCTCCGTTTCGGGGAGAGGTTTGGAGAGGGGTTGCAAAAATAAAGTCGGACATCGCGTGAAGTAAATTCCCCAATCAAACCGGATTCATGTATGAAGTGTGAAATTTTATTGCCCTTTCACCATAAGATAATTAGCGCGGTAGTTCAAAAGCTTAAGGAATAATTCATGGAAGTTTTGCCAGAAAACTTGCAAAGTCTCAAAGGAAAAGTAGCCATTATCACTGGTGGTTCGCGGGGAATTGGAAAAGCGATCGCACTCGAATTGGCGAAATATGGCGCTAGTGTGGTGGTGAATTATGCTAGTTCTAGTACAGCAGCAGATAGCGTAGTAGCAGAAGTTACTTCTGTGGGTGGACAGGCTTTAGCATTGCAAGCCGATGTTTCCCAAGCAGAACAAGTCGAAGCACTCATCAACGCCACGACAGAAAAATTTGGTCGAGTCGATATTTTAGTTAACAATGCCGGAATTACCCGCGACACATTACTTTTGCGGATGAAGCCAGAAGAATGGCAAGCCGTAATTGACCTGAACTTAACTGGCGTTTTCTTATGTACCCGCGCCGTTAGCAAACTCATGCTGAAACAGCGTTCTGGGCGAATTATTAATATTACCTCCGTGGCGGGACAAATGGGCAACCCAGGCCAAGCCAACTACAGCGCCGCCAAAGCCGGAGTCATTGGTTTTACAAAAACCGTTGCTAAAGAACTAGCAACCCGTGGGATCACCGTTAATGCAGTCGCCCCTGGTTTTATCACCACCGATATGACCAGCAATCTCAGCAACACCGAAGAAATTTTGAAATTTATCCCCCTTGGTCGCTATGGACAACCAGAGGAAGTGGCTGGTATGGTGCGCTTTCTGGCTGCTGATCCCGCAGCAAATTACATCACAGGCCAAGTCTTTAACGTAGATGGTGGCATGGTTATGTAATTACGCATTATTTAAGATTCTTTGCCAAACGGTGAAGCTCAACAAAATAATAATGCCAGTGCAGGTGGCGACTATCACAGGTAAAGGCATCCCACGAATCGTCATCGCCAGTAAGTTACCCATTAAGGTCATTGTCCAAAGGGTGTAAGCGGCGTGACTTTGGGAGAATCCCCAAGCTAATAAACGGTGGTGTAAGTGATCCTTACCTGGAGTACTGAGGGGGTTTTTTCCTGCTAATAGTCGCCGTAAAAACACTTGGGTAGTGTCTAACACTGGTAATAGCAAAAATAAAACCGTCGGTACCAAGGAAAAGACTGTAGTTATCTGCAAATCACCCAAAATACTGGTAGCAGCTAAAACATAACCAAAAAAATATGCTCCAGCGTCACCCATAATTATGCGTGAGGGGTGGAAATTGTGGCGCAAGAAACCCAACGCCCCGCCTCCCAACGCTGCCAAAACCAAAGTCGCCGCCGCTTTATTGGGAAATTGGGCGGAAACTGCTAACAAACTCATCGCCGTAATAAAACTGATCCCCCCGGCCAAACCATCCATACCATCCATCAAATTGATAGCGTTGGTAATTCCAACCACCCACAACACGGTAATAAATATTGATAAAAACGAGTCTATGGGTGTGCCGAAGGCAACTTTGATGCTGATGCCATTAGCCACCAGCAACAAGGCTGTGATGATCTGTGTCCACAAGCGCACAGAAGGGGGTAAACCGAACTGATCGTCAATGAAGCCAACTAATACTAGGATTGAGCCTCCTAGTAGCACAGTTAAAACCTGTGCCAAAACACTTTGTAATTCAATTGGTCGTAACAGACTAGCAAGAACTAACGCGGCAATTACTCCTGCATAGATAGCCAACCCGCCAGCATTCGGTAAAGGTTCCCGATTTAGCCGTCGCGCATTTGGTTGATCAGCCCAACCAACTCGCAGGGCAAATTTGCGTACTGTCGGTATTAAGCGCCATGTCACTAGCCAAGCGAAGAGAAACGTGAAAACTACTGCCAACCAGCCGATGCCGCTTGGGTCGGCAATACCCAGAGACTTAAGGGAGTTGTCTAGATTCATCTCCCAATTCAACCATTACTGCCTGTATCCTACATGAGCATCAAATGTATATTAATCAATTTTTTAAGAAAAGGTACTGGTATTTACTCAAGTCTCAAGATCCCAGGGCGGAACTTCACACTTCATACCAGTACCAATCCTGATAAATTCCATTTATAATCTGACCAGTTTTGGTTATTAGCACTCTGAGTCTGTGAGTGCTAAATTGTCTAAAGGAAGCGCAAGAGAAGTGAAACATGGCTAAAATTATTTCCTTTGATGAAGAATCACGGCGGGCGCTGGAACGGGGTGTCAATGCCCTGGCCGATGCAGTGAAAATTACATTAGGCCCCAAAGGTCGTAACGTCCTGTTAGAAAAGAAATTCGGCACACCCCAGATTGTTAACGATGGGATCACCGTTGCCAAAGAAATTGAATTAGAAGACCCCTTAGAAAATACTGGTGCCAGACTCATCCAAGAAGTAGCATCAAGAACCAAGGATACTGCTGGGGATGGCACTACTACCGCCACCGTTTTAGCACAAGCTTTAATTAAAGAAGGTTTGAAAAATGTTGCGGCTGGTACTAATCCGATCAGCTTAAAGCGGGGCATTGACAAAACTATCGAGGCATTGGTAGAAGAAATTGCCAGAATCGCCAAGCCAGTGGAAGGTTCTGCGATCGCTCAAGTAGCCACAGTCTCCGCAGGTAACGATGAAGAAGTCGGCGCGATGCTGGCAGAAGCAATGGAGAAAGTCACCAAAGATGGTGTTATTACCGTTGAAGAATCCAAATCCCTGACCACTGAATTAGAAGTAGTCGAAGGGATGCAAATCGACAGAGGTTATATTTCTCCTTACTTCATCACCAACAACGAACGGCAGATTGTTGAGTTTGAAAATGCTCGGATTCTGATTACTGACAAAAAAATCAACAGTATTCAAGAATTAGTCCCTGTACTAGAAAAAGTTGCCCGTTTGGGTCAAGCACTGTTGATTATTGCCGAAGATGTCGAAGGCGATGCTTTGGCAACTTTAGTAGTCAACAAAGCGCGGGGTGTGCTGAATGTGGCTGCAATCAAAGCCCCTGGCTTTGGCGAGCGCCGCAAAGCTATGCTACAAGACATCGCCATCCTCACCGATGGTCAGTTAATTTCTGAGGAAATTGGTCTTAGCTTAGATACTGCTTCTTTGGAAAACTTGGGAACTGCCCGCAAAATCACAATTGATAAAGAAAACACCACAATTGTTGCAGGTAGCACCACCAAGCCAGAAATTCAAAAACGGATTGGTCAAATTCGCAAGCAGTTAGAAGAAACTGATTCCGAATACGACAAAGAAAAACTCCAAGAACGCATTGCCAAATTAGCTGGTGGTGTCGCTGTGATTAAAGTCGGTGCAGCCACAGAAACCGAACTCAAAGACCGCAAACTCCGCATTGAAGACGCACTCAACGCCACCAAAGCCGCCGTTGAAGAAGGAATTGTGCCTGGTGGCGGTACAACCTTAATTCACTTGTCTACCAAAATTGACGAGATTAAGAACAGCCTCAATGATGAAGAAAAAATTGGCGCAGACATTATCAAACGCGCTTTAGAAGCACCTCTACGTCAAATTGCTGACAATGCTGGTGCAGAAGGTTCTGTCATCGTTTCCAAAGTCAAAGAAACCGAATTCAACGTTGGTTACAACGCTGCTACCGGAGAATTTGAAGACTTGATTGCTGCGGGAATCATTGACCCAGCGAAAGTTGTGCGTTCTGCCTTGCAAAATGCTGCTTCGATTGCGGGGATGGTTTTGACTACCGAAGCGATCGTCGTCGAAAAACCAGAGAAAAAACCTGCTGTCCCTGACATGGGCGGTATGGGTGGCATGGGCGGCATGGGTGGTATGGGTGGTATGGGCGGTATGGGAATGATGTAATCCTACCTGCCCAGATTTCCCTGATAAATATCTTTATTTTTGTCAACAGTTTGTCTTGCCAAGACAAGCTGTTTTTTTATACACTGGCTCATTCGTCATAGCATTTTGGATTTTAGATTACAATCCTCACCAATGACCAATGACAATTGACAGTTAACACATGATTAGCAAAGTTCGTCGTCTGAGCAAAAAAGTTCGTAAGCCCAATTTCCAGGATTTTTATCATCAACCAGGAAATATACCAGGAACTCTGATTATTGATGAAAATGCAGAAGCGCCAATCATTGTTTTGTTTGATTACAACCAAACAAATTTTATCCGTAAACAAATTGCTACTCCTGAAGAATGTTTGAGTTACTTAGATACGGAATCAGTTTCTTGGGTAGATGTTCAAGGTGTAGGTAGTCAAGATATATTACAACGTTTGGGTAAAGTCTTTGAGTTACATCCTCTGGTTTTAGAAGATGTGGTCAATATGGGAGAACGCCCTAAAATCGAAGATTATGAAGACCAATTACTGATAATTTCTCGGATGGTCGTGCCGAAAGAAAATACCTGTGGGTTTTATAGCGAACAGGTAAGTTTTGTGTTAGGTAAATATTACTTGCTGACTGTGCAGGAAGAACCAGAACATGATTGCTTTGATAGTGTCAGAATGCGAATTGATAAAGGCAAAGGTATTATTCGTAAACAAGGTGCTGATTATTTAGCTTATGCTTTGTTAGATGCTATTATTGATGGTTTTTTTCCAGTATTAGAACTTTACGGTGAACGCATCGAAGAATTAGAAGAAGAAGTCATCCTGAAACCAACTCCACAAACACTCCAGCAAATTTATCAAATTAGGCGAGAGCTTTTACAATTGCGTCGGTCTATCTGGCCGCAACGAGATGCTATTAATACTTTGATTCGAGATAGTAGCGATTTAATTAGTGAAGATGTCAGAATTTATCTGCGAGATTGCTATGACCACACAGTACAAGTTATGGATATGGTAGAAACCTACCGAGAATTAGCATCAGGATTAATGGATGTATATTTATCAGCAGTCAGTAATAAGATGAATGAAATTATGAAGCTACTGACGGTAGTTTCGGCGATTTTTATTCCTTTAACTTTTGTTGCAGGTATTTATGGGATGAACTTCAATACAGATAAATCACCATACAATATGCCTGAACTAAATTGGTATTGGGGTTATCCGGCTTGCTTGGCTTTAATGGTAGCGATCGCAGTTAGTTTACTGATACTATTTTGGCGCAGAGGATGGCTCGCTAATTTTTCCAGTATTAAACATCACGAAAAGTAAAATAACTCAAATTCATCCAGGGAGATAAAAATCCAAATGATCAGAGGTAGCGGCGATCAAAATTTAGTTGTATTGACACTTTATATTATTGGTGTGTCTTACACCTTCAATCGGATGATTGAATCTATTGATGATAAAGTCAAGTATACGTATAAAGCTGATGCAGTCAACGAACAACTCACAGCCCAAGAACTCAAAGACCAAATTGGAATTTCTTTTAAACTCAATCCTGCTTATGGATTAGATGATGTCAAAGAATTGCAACTTACCATTGAAAATAAGTCAGATAATCTGGCAGTGTATGTTGACTGGGAAAACAGCACCTTAGTAGTTGAACACACCAAACAATCGCGCCGCGTAATTCGGATTTCATCATCTGTAACCCGTGACTTAGCAATCCCACAAACCCCCAGCTTAATTACTCCGAAAAAAACCCTCTCAGAAAAAATTACAGCCGAAGATGTTCTAGAGTTGGATACTACAGCCGGAACTTACTCTGCCAAAAAACCACTAGTTAGTATTAGTGGCTTAAAAAATGGCGGCCCGCCTCAGAAGAAACTATATAACGACTTTATGAATCGAGGTAAAGAGCTAGAATTTTCTTTACAGCTAGTGTTAAGAATATCTGATGTTCGCGTAGGAATAGCACCAGGTATCAATATTCCGCCAATGTATTTGATCAATTGTCCGTTCACGATCAAAAAATTACCTTGGACTTACGCTCTACCTTGGAATAAGAAGAAGAAATAATCCAAATCGAACACATTATGCCATCCAGGATTACACTGTAAGTAGGGGGAGAGTAGGCGCTGGCAGTTGCAGAACTATACATAATCATAGTTTTGAGGAAAGTCCGGGCTCCCGAAAGACCAAACTTGCTGGATAACGTCCAGTGCGAGCGATCGTGAGGATAGTGCCACAGAAAGATACCGCCATAATTAGGGAATAGGGAATAGGGAGTAGGGAATAGGGAAAAACCCCCACTCACCACTCACCACTCACTACTCCCCACTTTTGGTAAGGGTGCAAAGGTGCGGTAAGAGCGCACCAGCAACATCGAGAGGTGTTGGCTCGGTAAACCCCGGTTGGGAGCAAGGCCAGAGGAACTACGGTTGGTCTTTTACCAGTTCCGCGTATAAGAGCCGCTAGAGGCGTTTGGTAACAAACGTCCCAGATAGATAACTGCCATCTTGTAAAATTTTTTACATAGATAACAGAACCCGGCTTACTACCAACTCTCTCCTCTTTGAGTCCATAGTCAAAAGTAAAAACGAAAGACTATTGACTATTGACTATTGACCACTGACTATTGACTAATGACAATTGTTTATCCCCGCCGTCAAAGACAACTTGAAAGCTTAGTAAGAAAGTTAGGTTTGCCATTGGAAGCACCCATTAAATGGCAACTGTTGGATTTGGCTTTAACTCATCCAACGGTATCTGATTCAGCGAATTATGAACAACTAGAATTTGTTGGTGACGCAGTGGTGCGACTAGCGGCGGCTGTGATTTTGTGGGAAAAATATCCAGATTGCCAAGTTGGAGATTTTGCGGCGATTCGTTCGGTGTTAGTGAGCGATCGCATTCTCGCCCAATTAGCCAGAGAATATGGTTTAGAACTATATTTATTAGTTGCTGGCAGTGCCACCAGTGATAAAGTTGGTCAAGAATCCCGGCTGGCGGATGCTTTTGAAGCTGTGTTAGGGGCGCTTTACCTCAGCACCAATAATTTAGACCTCATCCGTTCATGGTTAGATCCTCATTTTGAACAACTAGCAACAGAAATTCGGCTTGATCCGGCTCGACTCAACTATAAAGCGGCTTTGCAAGAATGGACTCAAGCCCAATTTAAAGTTTTACCAGAATATCGCGTTGAGGAAATTAATCAACCTAACCGCAATCAAGAGCGATTTGCTGCTGAAGTTTGGCTACATGGCAAAAAACTCGGTGAAGGTAGAGGACGTTCCATCAAAGCTGCTGAACAAGCCGCAGCTAAAGTTGCTTTTTTAGCAGTGAATAATCCAGAAAATACTTAAAAATATACCAATTTTGGCAACTGCTGTTGTAACCATCGGCTGTATCTTTGAAACACAAGCAATAACAAAAACTGTTATCATAATAGCTATTCTGGTTATAAAGCGAGGCACAAATGAATATTTCCCTGACTCCTGAGCTAGAAGCGTTCGTCCAAAAACAAGTTGAGTCTGGTTTGTATCATTCCCAAAGTGAAGTGATTCGGGAAGGGTTGCGTTTGTTAAAACGTTTTAACGACCATTCCGAAGAATATAAACTATGGCTCAATGAACAAATTGCCATCGGTCTTTCGGAACTTGACAATGCTCAAAGTCTCCCCGCCGAAGGAGTCCGGGAGCGCGTACGCAGCAAAGCGCAAAAATTGATGAAAAAGCGCGTGTAATGACCCCACAACTATATATTCTCTCGGAGCAGGCCGAGAACGACTTAGCGCAGATTTACGCTTATATTGCACGAGATAATCAAGATGCTGCTGAACGGATGCTGGATAAACTTCTTGCAGCCTGTGAATTGCTGACAGACAACCCCAGAATAGGGCACTATCGTTCTGACTTGACACCGTTACCCGTTCGTTTCTGGTTGGTGCATCCCCGTTACTTCTTGATATATCGAGGAGAAAAGCCTGTAGAAATTGTGCGTGTACTAGCTGCCAATATGGATATTGCGCGAGAACTTGCTGGAGAATAATCTTGCTATCAAATTGATATTCTGACATTATTCCTCCGAAAACGGGAAAACTATGGTTAACCCCCTTTGGGGAAATTTCCATGTAAGTCCCGAATAGGAAAATGCTAAAAAAATCTTTGGTGAATGGTTTAATTTTGTCTTTTTCTCTAGTTCCCTGGCTATGCGTGGGAATGCTGGTAAATTCCAAGGCTAATGCTTTACCAGGGCAAACTACAGAAGAAGTTACAACTTGGATGAATGCTCATCCGACACTGCGCCCTGGAAGTGGTGAAAAACTATATGTGCAGAAGAGTGACACCGCCGCCCAACGATTCACGTTTCAGGCTTCAGTATTACCTCCGGGTAAAGTGGGGTTTGCCAAAGAGCGAAACCGGATTCGTTACGAACGCTTGGCAATGTACGATGCAATTAATGGGATGAGTTTTCAACGCCTGCAAGAATCTCTGCGGGTAATTTATGGCTACGATATCTATCAAGATTTTAATCAAGGTCAGGTGGTGTATGACTACCCCAGCCAAGGTGAAGTCAACTCGGCGCGGTTTGCCAAAACTCCAATTAAAGAAGCTTTACAAGGACAACTGCGTATAGGCGATCGCTATGCTTATTGGATCGAAATAGCTAAACCGCGCAACGGTAAAGCTTTCACTGGACAAATGACAGTTTTACTCAAAACTGATGTCGAAAAATTGCTGCAAGAATTACAAACTCGCTGAATCTTAAACCCCGCCAAATCCCCCAGTTGGTGGGGTTTGCCACACACCAGAAAAGATACTTTCTACAGCCAGAGAAATTCTCACTAAATCTTCTTTAAGTAGGGGTGGCCATTCTACCCCAGCTTTGCGTCCAGCTACGTATAACTGTTGTGTCTTGACACTTAACTGATAAAGGGCAAAAGTTAACTCGCGGTCTAGACTGGGTACATCTTTGAGGGCTTCAAACACAACCTTTAACGCCAACAAAATCGAGGTAATCTGACCTGGAACCGGTGGTTTTCCCTGCTTCATCCGCATCAATAAAGCATCAGGGTTTTCTTCGGTTGTGATTGTTTGAGATACAAGCAGTTTGCGGGCTGTGTCGTAATTCATTGGTCAACTTCGCGCGTTAAAATCTGATTTGGTGAAATTGCAGAAATAGTGTATTTAAAAATTTTCGCAATAAGTTTAATTGTGATCAAAAAAGGGGACGCTGTTACTGTCCCCTTTTTTCATAACTCATCAGCGATTAACTACACCGAACTCAGATGTTTTTCTACCACTGCTTGCGGGTTAGCCTCTGGACTATCGGCTTCGGAAGGTGGTACTAATTGCCAGAACTTAGAGACAAATTCTGACCAATTTTGCAGAATTGCTTTGGCTTTGGGTGAACCAGTGCGTTCTGCGTGAGTTCTAATTAACTCTTGCAGTTGTTTTTGGCCTGCTTCTGTCAGAACTCGCTGAATTTTGACGTTTTCCCGGTTAACTAATTCAGGGAAGGAACCATCTTCATCGAGGAAGTATGCCAAACCACCAGTCATCCCGGCTGCAACGTTACGTCCGACTTTACCGAGGACAACGATGACACCACCAGTCATGTATTCGCAGCAGTGATCACCTGCGCCTTCAACTACGGCTGTACCTTTGGAGTTGCGGACGGCAAAGCGTTCACCTGCTAAACCGTTAGCAAATAAGAAGCCGCCAGTTGCACCGTAAAGGCAGGTATTACCCACAATCACGTTCTTGGATGGGTCATAAGTGGCTTTTGCTGGGGGTTTGATGATGATTTCACCACCGTGCATCCCTTTGCCTACGTAGTCGTTGGCTTCGCCTTCGAGAGTTAAAGTAATCCCAGAGAGGTTAAACGCCCCAAAGCTTTGACCTACACTACCTTGGAAGTTGAGATTAATTTGTCCTTCAAAGCCACCGTCGCCATATTGAGATGCGATCGCACCAGCTAATCTCGCACCAACCGTTCTATCGGTGTTGACGATTTTTAAGTTCTTCGTCACCGTCGATTGGTTGCGAATTGCGGCTTGAATTTCGCTATCCGCCAGCAATTGGTCATCAATTACCGGGCCATTGCTATGAACTTCTTCATGCACTAACCAGCTACGGTTTTCTTTTGTATCTGGTAGTTGCAGTAAGCAGTTGAGATTCAAGGCTTGGGTTTTAGCTAGTTTGGCTTCGGGACGGACTGTTAATAAGTCTGCACGACCGATAATTTCTGATAAGGAACGATAGCCCAATCTGGCTAACAAACTCCGCACTTCTTCGGCAACAAAATAGAAGAAGTTAACGACGTGTTCCGGGATACCTTTAAACCGCAGGCGCAGTTTTTCATCTTGAGTTGCTACACCCACAGGACAGGTGTTTTTATGGCAGACTCGCGCCATTTGGCAACCTTCGGCAATCATGGCAATGGAACCAAAGCCAAATTCTTCGCCACCCATCAATGCAGCCATCAAGACATCCCAGCCAGTCTTGAGTCCGCCGTCTACCCGCAAAATGACGCGATCGCGCAAACTATTCTGCATTAGGACGCGATGCACTTCACTTAATCCGAGTTCCCACGGTGAACCAGCGTGTTTAATCGAACTCAAAGGTGATGCACCTGTACCGCCATCATGACCAGAAATTTGAATGATATCCGCGTTGGCTTTGGCTACACCCGCCGCAATTGTACCGATGCCAATTTCAGCCACTAGCTTGACTGATACTTGGGCTTTCGGGTTGATTTGATGCAGGTCAAAAATCAACTGTGCTAAGTCTTCAATGGAGTAGATATCGTGGTGCGGTGGAGGTGAAATCAAGGTTACACCGGGCTTAGACCGCCGCAACATCGCAATGTAAGGACTGACTTTTGCCCCTGGTAGTTGTCCGCCTTCTCCTGGTTTTGCACCTTGGGCGATTTTAATTTCGATTTGTTTGGCGCTGGCTAAATATTCTGGTGTGACACCAAAGCGTCCTGATGCAACTTGCTTGATGGCACTAGAAGCTGTATCACCATTCCGCAGTCCCTTCAGGTGTGGTAGGGTGGGCGAGTAACCAGATTCATCGACATCATCTAAAACGTTGTAACGTACCGGATCTTCCCCACCTTCCCCAGAATTGGATCTGCCACCAATTCGGTTCATGGCGATCGCTAAAACTTCATGGGCTTCCCGTGACAATGCACCCAAGGACATCCCTCCAGTACAGAAGCGTTTGAGGATATCTTCTGCTGCTTCTACTTCTTCTAAAGGAATTGAGGGGCGATCGCTTTGGAAGTCTAGCAAGTCTCTTAACGCCGTAATTGGTCGCCCTTGGAGATATTGTTTGTAAACTTCGTAATGGTCGTATTGCTTGGTTTTCACAGCCTCATGTAATGCTTTGGACATTTCCGGGCTGTTCATGTGGTACTCACCGCCAGGACGGTAGTTAACAAAGCCCAAGTTATCCAATTTCTTGGCTGTGAGTTCTGGGAAGGCTTTGCTGTGAATTGACAAAACTTCTTGCGCCAGTTCACTGACACTCAAACCACCGATGCGAGAAGTTGTCCCCTTAAATCCCAGTTCTAATAAATCGCCACCAATCCCGATCGCTTCAAAGATTTGGGCGGCTTGATAGCTAGACAGCAAAGATATGCCCATCTTGGAGAGGATTTTCAGCAATCCTGACTCTACAGCTTTGCGGTAATTGCCAATGGCTTGTTCTAAGCTGAGGTTGGGCAATTTACCCCGTTCCATGAACTGCTGAGTTCTGGGTTCAAACCACCAATCCCGGACTGTATCTAAAGCCATGTAAGGGCAAACTGCACCTGCACCATAGCCAATCAAGCAAGCAAAGTGATGGGTACTCCAACACTGGGCGGTATCGACAATGAGGGATGTCTTTGTCCGCAAGCCTTCGCGGATCAGGTGGTGGTGGACTGCACCTACAGCTAATAAAGGTGGAATGTAGCTGGATTCTGAACTAATACCGCCACCAGCGCGATCGCTCAAGATTAATATTTTCGCACCAGCGCGGACTGACTCGGCGGCTTGGGCTTGTAAAGCTGCGACGGCAGATTTTAATCCTTCTGGGCCGTTGGCGATCGCAAATAAGGTTGATAATTCTGCCGTGGCAAAACCAGAAGCCTTGATTGCATCTAACTCAACTTCTGTCAAGACTGGGGAATCTAGCTTCAGTCTCTTGGCATATTCTGGCTTTGGTTCTAATAAATTGCCCCGTTCGCCCAATTCCACCTTCAAGGACATCACCAGCTTTTCACGCAGGGGGTCAATTGGTGGGTTAGTTACTTGAGCAAAACGCTGTTTGAAATAGTCATATAACAGGTGGGGTTTGCTGGACAATACCGCCAATGGAATATCATCCCCCATACAGAACGTTGGTTCTGCACCATTACCTGCCATTTGTTCAATCACCATTTCGACATCTTCGCTGGTGTAGCCAAAGGCAGTTTGTCGCTGAAGTAAGATTTGTTTGTCAACGGTGAATTGACCTTTGCCGTTACCGTTGCCATTACCATTACCATTGCCATTTGTCCCATGATTGTTGACTAATGACTTCAGGTCTTGGCGATGGGTTTGCAACCATTCCCCATAAGGGAGTTGTTGGGCAATGCGTTGTTTAATTTCCCAATTTTTCAGAATTTCATGACTTTCTAAATCCACGGCAATCATTTGCCCTGGGCCTAGTCTGCCTTTCTCCACAATCTCGGCTTCGGGGAAGTCAACTACACCTGCTTCTGATGCTACGACGATGTAATCATCTTTGGTAATTACATAACGTGCAGGTCTTAAGCCGTTGCGGTCAAGGGTTGCGCCGACTTTCTTCCCATCACTGAAGACTAGCAATGCTGGGCCGTCCCAAGCTTCTTGCAAACCACTGTAGTATTCATAAAAGTCAGTGATTTCGGGATAGTTTTGTAAGGAAGGCTGATTTTGATAAGCCTCTGGAACCATAATCATCAAGGCTTCCAAGGGGCTGCGTCCCGAACGTACTAATAGTTCTAAGACATTATCGAGGGTGGCGGAGTCGCTGCTATCTAGAATTACTAAAGGCTTGAGTTCATCATTGCGATCGCCCCATACTGGATGGCTAATACTCGCTTCTCTAGCCATCATCCAGTTAATGTTTCCCAACAAGGTATTAATTTCGCCGTTATGTCCCAACAACCGCATAGGCTGTGCTAACGGCCATTTTGGCATTGTGTTGGTACTAAAGCGGCGATGATAAACTGCAAAGGCACTCTTGTATGCGGGATTTTGTAAATCCGCGTAAAAATCTCCCAACACAGCCGAACGCACCATACCTTTATAAACAATGGTGCGGCTGGATAAAGAGCAAATATAAAAATCTTCCGAGACAGCTTTGGCTGCTTTAAAAATCCGTTTACGGGCAATGTATAACTGTCTTTCTAATTCATCGCCAGTTTCATCCGCCGCCAGAAAAATTTGTTCTATTTGGGGTTGGTTTTCTTTGGCTTGTCTGCCCAATAAATGGGGATGTACTGGTACTTCTCGCCAGCCCAATACTGTAAATTTTTCTTCCGCCGCCACTTTTTCAACTTGGGCTTTGGTTTTTTGGGCTAATTCCCGGTCTTGGGGTAAAAATATCATCCCTACAGCCACATTGCTGGTAGATGATATTTCTATCCTGCCTGCGAAATATTCTTTTTGTAACAACTCCCAAGGAATGGCTGTCAATATCCCTGCACCATCACCAGAATCATGGTCAGCACTACAACCACCCCGATGTTCCAAGCAGGTTAATGCGGCTAAGGCTTTAGTAACGATTTCATGGCTGGCAATATTTTGGCGATGTGCAATAAAACCTACACCACAGGCATCTCTTTCCTCTACTAACCACCTTTGTCCTTGGTAGGTTTCTTGAGAGTTATTATCCGAAAATGACATTGTTTGCAATTGATTCACCCTTTGATCGTTCATAGCCTATTCCTGAAAGTTAAGTCACAAATTTTGCCACTGCTTGGGAGGGAAAGTTTCGCAATTTCGCGTCACAGTCATACATAAATCACGAGAATTTAGGGAAAAAAAATTTTAACTGCGGTTATTTATGGACTTAACCGTGTTAAAATTATTGCGTTGATTCTTCTGTGTTTATGCTGGTTTAGACAAACTACATATTGTGTTAATTTTATGTATTTGGTTTCAAAACTAAGTATTTTCCAGGTTTTTTTCAGATGATAGATGTTTGTCAGGTAGACAGTATCAACTGACCTAACACCAAATTTTTCATGAAAAACTCACTGTTGTAAAAGCTGCAAGATTCCTGATTCAGCAACAAAATCAGCGTATTACACTATATACCCATTTGACAATTCCTAAATATTTTTATTGTTGTCTATCTTGGCTGCTCACCCGTTGCAACTTTTGTTACTAATAACTGTGTCTCACCTCTAAGTAACAGCATAGCAACTATTAGTGAGGAAAGACTATTGTATATATACATTTGATGACCAAAACTATATATCTTATAGTTTGGCAGGAACTAGTGCCAGTTAAAACAGTCAGTTACAGTGGTTTTAGCTTAAACAGGGCTGGTATTTCTCATCAGAGATAACTAGCCAACATATAGGTTATCACGTTTCTGGAGAAGTTAAATCACCCAATTTCCAGAGTTAGTCACAATTAACTTTCCTGCCTTGGAAGTGATAACTTGCAAAAGCACTGGATCAAATATGTTAAAAATGCCAAATTGGTATCGCCAAAAATCTCATACTGCTGTGACTAAGCCTGCCAAACATCAATCCTTGCGCTTAATTGCATCACCCATAATTGCCACAATCCTTAGTGTATCTCCTAATTGGATGGCGATCGCTCAACAGCCTCCGATCAATCCACAACCAGGACAGTTGCGACGACAAGCCCAATCTGCTGGTAATCAAATTTCCCTCAATGGTCGCATCATCCCCGGTGCTTGGATGGTCAAATTAGGAGTAGTTGATCAGCAAGTTATTTATCTCAGTGATGGTTTATTTCGTCAGGCGATGGGAGTTGATTTTTTAAATAGCAATAATCCTAGCCAACAACCAATTCAGTGGTTTACTTCCACCCCAGAGACCTTAGTAACTCTTCTCCAAGCCGGATACCGCTATCTTGATATCACTGAGTTTACCCAAAAAGCAAATTGGCAAGTACAACTCAATGGTAACACTTTGGTAATTGTTACTCCCCAAGCGCGAATCAAAAATCTGATGATTGGTCATGAGGCTCTCAATCCTCCTGGTACTTCTACTATCCGTGAAAATCGCGTTGTGGTTGATTTAGACAGTCCCACACCTTGGATAGTCAGACAAGGATTACCCATCAAACCAACTCAAACACCAGATGATCCAGATGCGATCGCACCCCAACCTACAACGATACCGAATCGAGAATGGCGCATTACCCTGGATGCTTTAACTGATCCAGCTTTAATTCAACGTTACACCCCAGTAACACCAGCACCACCATCTCTACCAAACCTAATCAAACAATTACCACCACCACAATCAAACCCTGATAGCCTGCTTCAAAAAATAGAGGTGGTGAATAACCAAACAATTATTAGTCTGAGTGTTCCTTTTGGTTCAGCACCCCGCATCACTACAGTAAATAACCCAAATCGCCTAATTATCGAGATTCGCCCTGATGCAATGGTTGAGCGCAATATTGCTTGGGCGGATGGGTTACGCTGGCGACAGCAATTTATTAATTTAGGGAAAGATCGTTTTCCGGTAGTGTGGTTGGAAGCTAACCCCCGCAACCTGACTATAAAACCAATTTGGACAACTCCAGAAACTGTAGTCGGCACTGCGCCCTTAATTCAAACAGCGCAAAAATACTTAGCTTTAGCCGCAATTAATGGTGGCTATTTTAACCGCAATAATAAATTGCCTCTGGGCGCGATTCGCCGAGATAATCAGTGGTTATCCGGGCCAATTTTAAATAGAGGTGCGATCGCCTGGAATAATTCTGGGCAATTTTACGTAGGTCGCCTGACCTTACAAGAAACTTTAACTGCTCCAAATAATTTCCGCTTACCAATTTTATTTCTCAATAGTGGTTACGTTCAAAGCGGTGCTGCTCGTTATACTCCTAGCTGGGGAAAAACTTATACTCCCCTCACAGACAATGAAAGCATCCTCATAGTTCAAAACAATGAAATTAGCAGTCAGCTATCAGGCGGAAAAGCGGGTCAAACTCCTATTCCTATTCCCCAAAATGGTTACTTGTTAACTTTGCGAGGAACGGCTACAACTACCGCCACTCAATTACCCATCGGTACAAAGGTAACTTTGGCTAGTAACACCACCCCTGTTGACTTTAGCCGTTACCCCAACATTATTGGAGCCGGGCCGTTATTAATTCAAAACGGTCAAATTGTTCTAGATGTAAAAGCTGAAAAATTCAGCAATGCTTTCATTGCCGAAAAAGCCATTCGGAGTGGGATTTGTACCACAGCTACAGGTACACTGATGATTGCTGCTGTGCATAACCGCGCTGGTGGAGCCGGGCCGACACTCGCAGAACACGCTCAATTAATGAAAAATTTGGG
This sequence comes from Aulosira sp. FACHB-615, assembly GCF_014698045.1. GTDB lineage: Bacteria > Cyanobacteriota > Cyanobacteriia > Cyanobacteriales > Nostocaceae > Nostoc_B. Next base: position 60,228 of record NZ_JACJSE010000003.1, on the reverse strand, counting down.
TTGTGTGAATGCTTTAAATTTAGATGGTGGCAGTTCAACTAGTCTTTACTTAAGCGGACAATTACTCGACCGTTCTCCCAATACTGCGGCTCGTGTACATAATGGTATTGGTATTTTTTGGCAACAAAGATAATTAGGGGTTAGGGACTAGTACAGGTTGGTGGAAATAAACAGACCATAAGAAATTGCTAAAAGGCTTGTGGTATGAATATTCTTTCTTTTGACTTTTGACTTTTGCCTTTTGCCTTGTTGTACTAGCCTCTAACCTCCCAAACTAATTTGTTAAAGATTAGAATAAGCTGTTTTGTCGCTAGGTAAAGAGTTTATGTATTCACGAGAGTTTTAGTCGTGACTCTTTACACCCCAAAGTTTGATTTTGTTATGGTTAGCAAGGTGTAATTGAATTACTGGTTTTCACGGTTGCAAGATTGCGCCAGATTTTTCCATCAATGGTTAAGAGAAAGGACAGCTTGCTATGTCTCCAAATGAGGTAACTATGGCTCAATATCAAGAAACCGCACCTGCTAAGACTCTACCACTGCCTGCGGCGATCGCTAATCGAAGTGTTGCTGCAACCGAATTGCGCCCTTGGGGTTCTTTTACTATTTTGGAAGAAGGACGTGGATATAAAATCAAGCGCATCGAAGTTAAACCCGGACATCGCCTCAGCTTGCAAATGCACCACCATCGCAGCGAACACTGGATTGTTGTTTCTGGCACCGCCAGAGTAACTTGTGGCGACCAAGAAGTACTATTGGGTAATAATCAATCAACCTACGTACCTCAATGCACCTCCCACCGTTTAGAAAATCCTGGGGTAATTCCTTTAATTTTAATTGAGGTACAAAATGGCGAATATTTGGGTGAAGATGACATTATTCGCTACCAGGACGATTATTCTCGTACAGAAAACTAATCCTCATCGGTTAATTTATTCGTCCTAACAATAAAACTCCGTAAATTTCTCACCTTAGTTATCCAGAAATTTACGGAGGTGAAATTACCAAAAGAACTAGTTAATAGTTTAGCTGCTACTTTTAACGCTACAAATCGGTATTATTTTCATCACTCAGTATTCAGTTAATCAATTATTTTTCGGCAATGAAGCAAGCTCACAGTGGCTTTTGCAAGTAAACCTCTTCATTTACAATGAAATAGCCAAAATCAGTTTTTTGAGTTTTTCAACTCCGCCATATTTTTTTAACAGGCTATGTAACTGCCCAAAAAATTCAATGATTCAACTGAGTCAAGCTGCTAAAATTGAAATTGAACGATTAAAGTCTAAGCAAAAATCCAATACCTTGGTGAGATTAGCCGTTAAACCAGGGGGATGCTCAGACTTATTTTACGATATGTCATTTGCTGAGGTTGTCCAACCAGGCGATCGCACCTTTGAAATTGGTGGTCTGCAAATTCTAGTTGACCATCAAAGTTTACAATACATCAATGAGTTAGTATTAGATTATTCCGAAGACTTGATGGGGGGAGGATTCCGTTTCCATAACCCTCAAGCTATTACTACCTGTAGTTGTGGCAATTCGTTTGCAATTCATCAAGATTCCATAGTCAATGGTCAGTAGTCAAATAGTTTATCACTATTGACCAGTCAAATTAGTTTGACAAAAAAGTACTAAAAAAGATATAATCAGGATTTGTTAAAACTTAGACCCCTAAGCAGCTTCACGCGCTGTGACCCATGCCAACCATACAGCAACTAATACGTAGCGAACGCGAAAAAGCGCGTCAGAAAACCAAGTCTCCAGCTCTCAAGCAATGCCCGCAACGGCGCGGTGTTTGTACAAGAGTCTACACAACCACACCTAAAAAGCCTAACTCAGCTCTCCGTAAGGTAGCAAGGGTAAGACTGACATCTGGATTTGAGGTAACAGCCTACATTCCAGGCATTGGTCACAATTTACAAGAACACTCCGTAGTCATGATTCGTGGCGGCCGGGTTAAAGACTTACCGGGCGTAAGATACCATATCATTCGTGGCACATTAGATACGGCGGGCGTAAAAGATCGCAAACAAGGTCGTTCCAAGTATGGAACCAAACGCCCGAAAGAAGCCGCTAAAAAATAAGGCAGAGGCGATTAGTCGTGCCTAAAGGCGATTAGTCGCTTTCTCTGGAAGCGATAAAAATATAAAAAGTTAGCGATCGCCCTTAAACAGTTGTGAAAATAGATATAAGCGTCTATTTTCAAAATTTAAATTAGTTAAGCTACCACTGCCAGCCTGCACTCAGCGAGCAAGTGTAGGTTTAGTTGAGATTGCTGTAAGCGACAGCAGCATTTTCATTTGTCAACTCATACCTGTGATGTTGTCGCTTTGTCTATCCCGTCCAAGATAGCAAATCAGCAATTCAGGGTCGCTGCAAATGTGTAAAAAAATTGCAGCAGTATTAAGTGGCAGCTTCCACCACTCCAGTACTGCGCGGTCTGATAGCATATAATTTCGTTGCCAAATTCCGAATGTAAGGGTAAAGTATGTCTCGTCGTGGTGTAGTTCAGAGGCGGCCAGTTCCGCCTGACTCCGTTTACAATAGTCGGCTGGTGAGCATGATAATTCGCCGGATCATGCGTCACGGCAAAAAATCACTAGCTGCACGCATTGTCTATGATGCACTCAAAACAATTGAAGAGCGCACAGGTAATGCAGCACTAGAAACCTTTGAAAGAGCAGTGCGTAATGCCACACCATTGGTAGAAGTTAAAGCGCGTCGGGTGGGTGGTGCAACCTACCAAGTACCAATGGAAGTACGTTCAGAACGTGGTACTACCTTAGCACTGCGTTGGTTAGTACAATTTTCTCGCTCCAGACCAGGGCGGACAATGGCTGGCAAATTAGCTAATGAGTTAATGGATGCAGCCAACGAAACAGGTAACGCAATCCGTAAGCGTGAAGAAACGCACCGGATGGCTGAAGCCAACAAAGCCTTTGCACACTATCGTTATTAAGCAGCACAGCGATATATCTTGCCTCAAGCGGTATATCGCCGACTGAATAAAAATCCAGACGGGAATCCGTAAAAGTATAGAATCTTAACAAAGAGTAATATACAAGATATCATGAGGCAAAAACTATAGGAGGCTACTGTGGCACGTATAAACCCGCTAGAGAAAGTACGCAATATCGGTATTGCGGCGCACATAGATGCGGGCAAAACAACAACAACAGAGAGAATATTATTTTACTCTGGGATAATTCATAAAATTGGTGAAGTTCACGAAGGAACAGCTGTAACCGACTGGATGGAACAGGAGCGGGAGCGGGGAATCACCATCACTGCTGCGGCAATCAGTACCAGTTGGAAAGATTATCAAATTAACATTATCGATACTCCTGGTCACGTAGACTTCACAATTGAAGTAGAACGCTCCATGCGCGTATTAGATGGTGTAATTGCTGTATTTTGTTCTGTAGGTGGAGTACAACCACAATCGGAGACAGTGTGGCGGCAAGCAGACCGTTACGCAGTACCTCGGATCGCCTTTATTAATAAAATGGATCGCACAGGCGCGAACTTCTATAGAGTTCACGAACAAATGCGCGATCGCCTAAGAGCAAATGCCATTGCAATTCAACTGCCCATTGGTAGCGAAAACGACTTCAAAGGCATTGTAGACTTGGTGCGGAAGCGTGCATACATTTACAACAACGACCAAGGTACAGATATCCAAGAAACGGATATCCCTTCAGAGGTGCAAGAGCAAGCTGAAGAGTACTACACCAAGCTGGTAGAAGCAGTAGCTGAAACCGATGACGCTTTGATGACTAAGTACTTCGATGGCGAAGCACTGACAGAAGAAGAAATCCGGGCAGCCCTTCGCAAAGGGACAATTGCCGGCACAATCGTGCCTGTGCTTTGTGGTTCAGCCTTTAAAAACAAAGGCGTGCAGTTAATGTTGGATGCAGTTGTAGATTACCTACCCGCGCCAACAGAAGTGCCTCCCATTCAAGGCACACTTGCAAATGGTGATACAGTCGAGCGCCGGGCGGATGACAACGAACCTCTAGCTGCTTTGGCATTTAAGATTATGGCTGACCCTTACGGTCGCCTAACCTTTGTTCGTGTTTATTCTGGTGTTCTGAAAAAAGGTAGTTATGTATTAAACGCTACCAAAAATAAAAAAGAACGCATTTCCCGCTTAGTTCTAATGAAGGCAGATGATCGCCAAGACGTAGAGGAACTACGGGCTGGTGACTTGGGTGCTGCGTTAGGATTAAAAGATACCTTAACAGGTGATACTATCACTGATGAAGGCGCACCAGTAATACTGGAATCCCTATTTATTCCAGAGCCTGTGATCTCGGTAGCGGTTGAACCCAAAACCAAGAACGACATGGATAAGCTATCCAAGGCTCTGCAATCTCTCTCCGAAGAAGACCCAACCTTCCGCGTCAATGTTGATCCAGAAACAAACCAAACTGTAATTGCAGGGATGGGAGAACTCCACCTAGAAATTCTGGTGGATCGGATGTTACGCGAATTCAAGGTGGAAGCGAATGTTGGTGCGCCACAAGTAGCTTACCGCGAAACGATTCGGAAAGCAGTTACCAACGTGGAAGGTAAGTTCATCCGCCAAAGTGGTGGTAAGGGTCAATATGGTCACGTTGTGATCAATTTGGAGCCAGGAGAACCCGGTAGCGGCTTTGAATTCGTCTCTAAAATTGTCGGTGGCGTAGTACCTAAAGAGTACATTGGCCCCGCCGAGCAAGGTATGAAAGAAAGCTGTGAATCTGGTATTTTAGCTGGATATCCCCTGATTGACGTAAAAGCGACGCTAGTTCATGGTTCTTACCACGATGTAGACTCTTCGGAAATGGCTTTCAAAATTGCTGGTTCAATGGCGATGAAAGAAGCTGTGCTGAAAGCTTCACCAGTACTATTAGAGCCTATGATGAAAGTTGAAGTGGAAGTTCCTGAAGACTTTATCGGGAACGTTATTGGAGACCTCATCTCCCGCCGAGGGCAGATTGAAAGCCAAAGCACTGAACAGGGACTCGCTAAAGTGGCATCCAAAGTTCCACTGGCGACCATGTTTGGCTACGCTACCGATATCCGGTCGAAAACCCAAGGTCGAGGTATTTTTACGATGGAGTTCAGCCACTACGAAGAGGTGCCTCGCAGCGTGGCTGAAACTATCATTGCAAAAAGCAAAGGGAACGCTTAATTAAAAAAGGAAACGAGCATTCATGGCACGCGCAAAGTTTGAAAGAACTAAACCCCACGTTAACATCGGTACTATTGGACACGTTGACCACGGTAAAACAACTTTAACAGCAGCTATCACCATGACCTTGGCTGCTCTCGGTAAAGCTGTAGCTAGAGCCTACGACCAAATCGATAACGCACCAGAAGAAAAGGCACGGGGTATCACAATTAACACAGCTCATGTGGAGTATGAAACCGAAAATCGGCACTATGCTCACGTAGACTGTCCAGGACACGCTGACTATGTGAAGAACATGATCACTGGTGCAGCCCAAATGGATGGCGCTATCCTCGTAGTTGCAGCTACCGATGGTGCTATGCCTCAAACCCGCGAACACATCCTACTGGCAAAACAAGTAGGTGTTCCCAACCTCGTCGTCTTCTTGAACAAAGTAGATATGATCGACGACGAAGAACTGTTAGAGTTGGTAGAACTCGAACTGAGAGAATTGTTGAGCGACTATGAGTTTGATGGTGATAATATCCCCATCATCCGAGGTTCCGGTCTGAAAGCTCTGGAGAAAATGACCGCCAGCAATAAAACCCAAAAAGGTGAAGATCCGTGGGTAGATAAAATCTACGAACTCATGGAAGCTGTCGATTCCTACATTCCTGACCCAGAGCGCGATATTGACAAGCCCTTCTTGATGGCTGTAGAAGACGTATTCACCATCACAGGTCGTGGTACGGTTGCTACTGGACGTATCGAACGCGGCAAAGTTAAGGTGAACGATAACGTAGAGCTAGTGGGTCTGAGAGAAACTCGTAACACCACCGTCACCGGGATTGAAATGTTCAAGAAGAGCCTTGAGGAAGGCTTGGCTGGGGACAACGCTGGTGTACTACTGCGTGGTCTGAAGAAAGAAGACGTTGAGCGCGGTATGGTACTAGCAAAACCTGGTTCCATTACTCCTCACACCCAATTTGAAGGGGAAGTATACGTGCTGACCGAAAAAGAAGGTGGTCGCAAAACCCCATTCTTCGCTGGCTACCGTCCTCAGTTCTATGTGCGGACAACTGATGTAACCGGCACCATCAAAGAGTTTACATCTGATGAAGGTTCAGCAGTAGAAATGGTAATGCCAGGCGATCGCATCAAAGCGACAATAGAATTGATCAGCCCGATCGCTATTGAACAAGGTATGCGCTTTGCGATTCGTGAAGGTGGCCGCACCATCGGTGCTGGTGTCGTCTCCAAAATCCTCAAGTAGTACCTTTTTACCCTAAATAATGAAGAGCAGAGATGCTAAGATGCCTCTCTGCTCTTTTAGCTGAACTTAATTGCGGGAATAGGGAGTAGGATAAACAAACTACTCCCCACTCCCCACTCCCCTAATAAATCAGAACCTGGAAAATTAAAGATGGCAACTCTACAACAGCAGAAAATTAGAATTCGTTTAAAAGCTTTTGACCGTCGATTGTTGGATACATCTTGCGAGAAGATTGTAGATACAGCTAACCGGACTAACGCGACAGCCATAGGCCCAATTCCCCTACCTACAAAACGGAAAATCTATTGCGTACTGCGTTCTCCTCACGTAGATAAAGATTCACGGGAACATTTTGAAACCCGTACTCACCGCAGAATTATTGACATCTACCAGCCTTCCTCTAAAACTATTGATGCTTTAATGAAGCTGGATTTGCCATCTGGTGTTGATATTGAAGTCAAACTGTAGTTTAGAAGAATTCAGGAATCAAAACTAATTAACGCATTATTAAACACAGTTAATTTATTCACCACCCATACAGAATACTCTGTGGTAGGCTACTAGCCTTTGCGTCAGGCTTTGCCCAACAATTCAACCTTAGTAGTATGCGTCTAGATACTGAGTTATAGCTCTTAGTTCCTGAATTCTTTACCAAAGACTATAGTGTGAATACGGAACTAGCCCTGAGAAAATTGATCTCAGGGCTTTTTATTTAGTGATAGAATGTAAATAAAGTACGGGAAAGCAGAGAACAATAAATTTTTAAAATTAAATTTATTCTAAGGTAACAATGACATCTTCATCTAGAATTGCTGTTCGTGAACTACCTCTGTTCCCGTTACCCGAAGTAGTTCTTTTTCCTACAAGACCATTACCATTACATATCTTTGAATTTCGCTACCGAATCATGATGAACACGATTTTGGAGAGCGATCGCAGATTCGGTGTGGTCATGGTCGATCCAGTCAAAGGTACAATTGCCAATGTGGGCTGTTGTGCAGAAATTATCCATTACCAGCGCCTACCAGACGACCGGATGAAGATGCTGACTTTAGGACAGCAACGGTTTCGTGTCTTAGAGTATGTGCGAGAAAAGCCTTATCGTGTCGGTTTGGTGCAGTGGATAGAAGATGAGCCACCTAGCAAAGATTTGCGTCCTTTGGGAGCCGAAGTTGAACAACTGCTCAAAGATGTAGTGCGCCTCTCGGCTAAGTTAACAGAACAAAATATTGAACTACCAGAAGAATTACCAGACTTGCCGATAGAGCTATCTTACTGGGTGGCTAGTAACCTTTATGGTGTTGCAGCCGAACAACAATCATTGTTAGAAATGCAGGATACGGCTGCTCGTTTAGAACGAGAAGCAGAAATTTTAACTTCTACCCGGAATCATTTAGCAGCTCGCTCAGTATTGAAAGATACTTTCAATCAGAAGTCATAAGCTAAATTAACTAGAAGATGAGTCTTATTAGCGTTCTACCTTGCAGTTTCCTGATTTTATGTTCATGCAAGAGTAGTCGCTAATACCATCTATACACAGTATCTGACTCCTAAATTCTGCCAATAGAAAATAACTTTTGAAAATACAGCGTTTTTCATCTCAATGAGGTACATTTCTCTAGTCTCTAGACCCTAGCCTCCAGCCTCTATCTCCTATCAACTTGTACTGCACTAAATAAACCGAAAAACCCTATAAATACTATCCAGTATGTAAGTAAGTCAGCAATTGATTTAATTAAGATTCAGAAGTGTTAACTGACAATACACCATAGCTACCAAAAATTTTTAATATTTCTAGATATCCTATTAAATCAGCTAGAGCAGATTGCATTTTTGGTTGTTGAATATCTGTTTCTAGGTCAAGAAAAAATACATATTCTCCTAAAGAACGCTTGGTAGGACGAGATTCAATTCGACTAAGATTAATTCCTAGTTCAGCAAATACTTGCAGAGGTTTAATTAACGCACCAGGTATATTTGCAGGTAAGCTAAAAGCTAAAGAGCTATGAGTGGGATTTAAATTATTGATATGATATTCAAACTTGGCGTTATTTTGACTCACTACCCAAAAGCGAGTACAGTTTTCGGGATAGTCATTAATGCCTTGGGCGAGAATTGGCAAGTTATAAAGTTGGGCTGCTCTAGAAGAAGCGATCGCAGCTGCTGTTAAATCTTGCTTTAATAATTGTAGAGCTTCTGTTGTGGAATTACTCGGTATAATTTGTACATTTGGCAGAGATTGTCCCAACCAATTTTGACATTGGGCTAAAGCTTGGGGATGGGAATAAACCTTTTCAATTTTATCTAAACCAGAAGCGACAGAAATCAAGCTATGAACTATAGGCATCACTAAAGCCAATTGAATTTGCAAACTATCCAATTGCCATAGTGCATCCATTGTCATAGTCACACTACCTTCAATGGAATTTTCGACTGGTACAACTGCTAACTGTGTTTTGCCTGCTGCCACAGCTTGGAGTGACTGCGCTATGCTGGGATATGGACATAAAGTAGCTTCAGTTCCCGTTGTTTTGGTTAGCCAGTTGACATATAAAACTGCCGCTTGTTCTGCATAAGTACCTGGTGGGCCTAAATGAGCAATAGATAAAGACATAATGTTGGAACAGGAACTATTGTGAGATTAATAGACTATACCGCAGCAAATCCATATTTGAAGCAATAAAACATTGATTTAGCTTTGTTGAACTCCACACTGCTGTTCTATCTTAAACAACGATACAGTTTGTAATTGCATTCACTAGCAGACTTACCATATTGCGTATCGGGACAACATTACATCCACCCCAATACATTGGCATAAAACTTTGATTTTTTCTTTTCAGAAGTAATTCCTAACAGCTAAATTTCATATTGAGATATAGGAATCCGGTTTGATTTCTAAATTTATTTGTGTAGGTAGGGAATAGGGAATAGGGAATGGGGAGTCGGGAGTAGGAAAGAAGCCTAATCTGAATGTACTGATTTTTTTCAGAAATCAAATATCAGTCCTATAGCAGTGAGTAGACACACATCACAGAGATGAAATTTGTTCTCTCATTGAACACTGGTATTATTTTTTATATTTTTGTTTCTTATACTGAAAAAAACATTTTTGGAAAATGACTGCAATTTGATTTATAATTATAAAAATATTACTAATTTATTTTAAAAATCTTGTGATTTAATAAATCTATTATTAAAGTCTGAGGTCATACATAAGTAATATCTATGTTTATTATTTGAGTAGATTAAAATAATCATTGCCATAAATTTATTACCATATAAAAGTATCAAATCACTGCTGTCTGCAAAATCATGCCTACAAGATTTACTGCTTCTCAATCGGTAAAAATTGCTGTACCGCAACAGCCTATTCCTATTCAACATTACTTGCGGCAGCCTCAACGATTGGTGAATGCTTTAGTTGATAACAGTCGTGTCCAACAGCTTTCTGAGGAAGTATTTCGGCTAAAAATGCGTCCTCTATCTTTTATGACATTGAGTATTCAACCAACTGTAGATATGAGGGTTTGGGCAGAATCAAATAGTGTAATTTATTTGCGTTCAGTAGGTTGTGAAATCCGAGGGTTTGAGTATATTAACCAACGTTTTAGCCTCAATTTAAAAGGTTATTTATCACCACATCAATCTAGCAATGGTACTCGTCTGGAAGGAAAAGCTGATTTAGAAGTACAAGTAGAACTACCGCCACCATTTTCTCTCACTCCAAAGCCAATTTTAGAAGCTACTGGCAATGGTTTACTCAAGAGTGTCTTAGTTACTGTTAAGCAAAGATTGTTGCATCAGCTACTCATAGATTATCGTCATTGGGTAACATCGCAAATGGCAGAAAAGGCTCTAGAAGATAATAGTGGCGATTTACCAATTTTGAATTTAGAATAATGGGCGTTGCTGATTAGCGGGATGTTTTTTGTGTCGCGCAAAGGCAAGGTAGCGCGTTGGGCGGTTTCTCCGACTTGTAGACGCGCTTTGCGCGGCTTTTCGCAGAGTAGCAACTACCGCGCAGAAGCGCAAAAAAACGATATTTAACTCTTGTTAAAAAGGCTTAATTCATCCCGCATATATACAACGCTGAAAAATATTTACTTAATATTAAATATGTGGTTTATTAAAAATAATGTCTCTCCTAGACTGGCTATAACAAATTAATACTTGATACTAGGTTAAATCCTTACATAGTATGGGATTCAAGATTAATAAAGTAAATTTCTATTAAATCTTTAATTTCATTTGCAAGGTAAATACAGTAATTTCAGGACGAGCAAAAAAACGCAGATGTAAACCTGTCATTCCTAAGCCTCGGTTAGTATACAAAAACATCTTACCTAGCTGATATTTTCCTAAATAATACTGTCTTGCAAAAGGCGGAAGTATAGGCGGTGTGATAAATGGTAGGCGAATTTGTCCGCCGTGAGAATGTCCTGACAGTTGCAAATCAAACCGTCCTGTTGCCGTACTGGTAATAGCAAAATCTGGTTCATGGGCTAACAATATTGCTGCGCCTGTATTGGGTAATTTCTGCATCACTAAATCTAGGCGGCTTTTACCCATCTGCACATCATCTATACCCGCAATATGTAACATTGCACTTCCGCGTTTGAGTGTATAAATATCATTCTCCAAATAGACAATATTGCTTTGTTTTATGGCTTGGATAATTGCTGGAGTATCATTCTCGTGGTCGTGGTTTCCTAATATGGCTACAGTTTTATCTTTGGGTGTGAAGTGATTTAAACAAACTGTTAATGAAGGGATGAATTGTGGTAAATTGCGAGTGACTAAATCACCTGTAATTGCAATTAAATCGGGTTTTTGTTGGTTAACTAGTCGGACTATCCGCTTGAGTCGTCGCGGAGTCATCCAGCGATCGCGGTGAATATCACTAATTTGGACAATGCGATAACCGTTAAATTCTGGGGCGAGATTGGGTAATGTCAGTTGTAAAGAATTAATTTCAATCCAATTCGGTTCAATTAAATGGGCATATAGTAAAGTGCAGCAGCCAAGCAATAAGCACCATCTTATAAATCGAAAAGCTGATCTGCTGGCTTTTATCAACCACTTACGAGTTATCAACACACAATCTCCTTCGCTGTGATTGCCAGTTTTTTTGCCAAGCTTGTTATTGAAGATTTCGAGTGCAGTTTTCTTTTATCAGAGAAAAATAAATAAAGACTCAAGTCATAAGGGAGTGGAGAGTCGGGAATAGGGAGTAACTAGCCCCGACGATTAAAATCGCGGCTATACAAACAAAGTCCGCCTTCTCGGACTAAAGCAAAATCAAGGGTTTAGGAACCCGCGCGGCGGTGACTGATCTTGCGGAAGTGCGGGTTTTGTTCTTGTGCAAGATGAACCACGACTTAAGTCACTTAGTCCAAGGTCAAGATGTTTAAAAACACATTCTTCCCCTACTCCCTATTCCCAACTCCCCACGTTTCTTAAGAATTAAAATAAACAGATGTGATATAATTACTGTTTCTCTACTCCTGGTTTTATGGGACTGCCAATTGTTGCAATTATCGGCCGACCGAATGTCGGCAAATCCACCCTGGTTAATCGTCTCGCTGGGGAACAAACGGCGATTGTCCACGACGAACCAGGTGTGACCCGCGATCGCACTTATCTACCTGCTTTTTGGAATGATCGCGAGTATTTAGTGGTAGATACAGGTGGTTTAGTCTTTAACGATGACACCGAATTTTTGCCATTAATTCGTCAGCAAGCACTAGCAGCCCTCAACGAAGCCAGTGCAGCCATTTTTGTAGTGAATGGTCAGACAGGCCCCACATCAGCTGATGAAGAAATCGCTCAGTGGTTACGTCAACAACCAGTACCAGTACTCCTGGCTGTGAACAAATGCGAATCTCCAGAACAAGGCTTAACTCAAGCAGCCGAGTTTTGGGAATTGGGGTTAGGAGAACCATACCCCATCTCTGCAATTCATGGCAACGGTACAGGCGACTTACTCGACGAGTTAATTAAACACATTCCATCGGTAACAGAAGTACCAGAAACCAACGAAATTAAAGTGGCGATCATTGGTCGGCCAAATGTGGGTAAATCAAGTTTATTAAATGCGTTTGTGGGTGAACAAAGAGCCATTGTCAGCCCCATTTCTGGTACAACGCGAGATGCGATAGACACCTTTATCGAACGTGATGGACAACAATATCGGCTGATTGATACCGCCGGGATTCGCAAAAAGAAAAACATAGACTACGGGACAGAATTTTTTAGCATTAACCGTGCTTTTAAAGCCATTCGCCGCGCCGATGTTGTTTTATTAGTTTTAGATGCCTTAGACGGAGTTACGGAACAAGACCAAAAATTAGCAGGGCGGATCATTGAAGAAGGTCGAGCTTGCATCGTTGTTGTCAATAAATGGGATGCTGTTGAAAAGGACTCTCATACTATCTACGATTACGAAAAAAGTCTGCAAGAGCGACTACACTTTACCGACTGGGCTTCGACTATCTTTGTCAGCGCCTTAACAGGACAACGGGTAGAAAAGATTTTAGAATTAGTTGTGCAAGCAGCAGCAGAACACAAGCGCCGTGTGACTACATCGGTAATTAACGAAGTCTTAGAAGAAGCGGTAAGATGGCACTCACCCCCAACTTCTCGCGGTGGTCGTCAGGGCAGGATTTATTATGGTACTCAAGTGAGCAGCCGACCACCGACAATTGCTCTGTTTGTGAACGATGCAAAACGCTTCAACGACAACTACCGCCGCTATATCGAAAGACAATTCCGCCAACAACTAGGCTTTAAAGGTACACCCATTCGTCTCCTCTGGCGGAGTAAGAAAGTCCGGGATATGGAAAGTGGTAATGTCAACCGCGCAACTCGCGTTTAAGAGTGCTGAGTGCTGAGTAATGTACACTGAGCAAACTTTTACTGAGCGCAGATGGAGTGCTGAGTGCTAAGTATGGAGAAGTAAAAGGAGTAGACAAGGGCGAGGGGGTAGACAAGGTAGAGTGTGCTAAACGTTAAATGTCAGAGCAAAATAGACAAGAAATAGAAACCTTGACTTATCGTACTTGAGAAACTTTAATACTCAGCACTCATAACTCAGCACTCAGCACTTGAAAAATGGATTTACTGCGATCGCTCCCCCTAGGGCTATATTTAGAACAACCGCAAACTTGGCTGCATAAACTTGATCCCCGCGTCAAGATTGCTTGGTTGATGAGTTTTTTAACCAGTTACAGCTTTGCGACTAACGAATGGCGCATCTTGTTAGTCGTGCTGTTAATTATTTTTACATTAGTTGCCAAAATTCCCCGCCGAGTTTGGCAGCAACAATTAGGTTGGTTATTAACCCTTACAGTTTTAGTATTATTTATTGCCGCAGTTAGCCCCGATGGCTTGGGTGTGAATTATCAACCCCGTCTCCCAGCCAATGAGCAAATATTAGCTCCCAAGTCTAACTCACCCAGCCCAACTCCCCAGCCAGCACTCAGCACTAAAAAATACTCTTATGTCTTGTTCCATCAAGGGCCAGTCAGAATCACCCGCCGTTCTTTAGATTTGGCGGTACGTCTGAGTACCATTTTATTTACGGTGATTTACAGCACCAACTTGTATCTGTTGACAACTGCGCCAGAAGAAATCACGGCGGCGATTGAAAGCATTATGCAGCCTTTACGCAGACTCAAGTTACCTGTAACAGAAATTACCTTGACTTTAACTTTATCCTTGCGATTTATTCCCTTAGTTTTAGAAGAAGTACAGAATTTGATTCGCTCAGTCATGACCAGGGCGATTAATTGGAAAAAACTAGGGTTGAAAGGTGCGGTTAAAGTTTGGATGATTGTCGCCGAAAGACTGTTAGAAAATTTGCTCTTAAGGGCAGACCAAATGGCAAATGCGATGATGGTGCGCGGTTTTACCAGCCCTAACGAACACAAAGTCCAGTGGCATGAATTACGACTTAAAAGATGGGATTGGTTTGCGATCGCCACTTTAACTTTATTCTGGGGAGTGCGGGTAATTTCCGGTAATAAATTTTAAGCTGTTCACTCATTATGACCAAGCCTTGGCATTGGCGATCGCTCCCCCTAGAAAATCGTACTGGCGCGGAAATTTTCGCCGCCCTATTTCTACCTACCACATCATCAGGCATTGCTACCCTACTAGAAAGCCCCTACCCCACACCCACAAGCCAACCCCAACTCAGCCGCTATTCCATCTGTGCAGGCGCACCCCGCATCATCGATGGTGTACCGCAGATGTGGACACCGCAATTAGGTCAGGTTTTCCCATTTTTGGAGGAGTTGCTACAAAGTGGGGGTGTAGGGGTACAAGGGTGTACTTCGACTGCGCTCAGTAAGCAGGGTGTAGGGGAAGAAATGTTTCTCCCATCGCCCCCTGCCCCCCTGCCCCCCTGCACCGCTACCCCCCTGCCTCCTCATCTCCCCTTCACCGGTGGTTGGCTAGGCTGGCTTGGCTATGATGTCGCTTGGGAAATTGAACAGTTACCTTTTGCTAAATCTGATACTCTACCCTTCCCCGTGGCTTTTTGGTATGAACCAGAATCGTTTGCCGTTTTAGATCATGTTGAGCAAATTCTTTGGTTAGCAGGTAGTGACATTAATGATGTAGATAGGTTAAAAATTCTTTTAGAAGATAAAAATTCAGGGAATTCACTCTACCAAGTTACCTCCTCACCGCATACACCCATCACTTCTGCCCCTGAGTTCTTCACATCGCAGTCAGATTATGAAACATCAGTCAACCGCGCCAAAAAATATATTCAGGCTGGAGATATCTTTCAGGCGAATCTTTCTTTGCGGTTTACCGCATCTACAACGGCTTCTGGCTGGTCAATTTACCAAGCATTACAGAAAATCAATCCTTCACCCTTTGCCAGCTACTGGCAGACTCCTTGGGGTGAAGTAGTTAGCTGTTCACCAGAACGGTTGGTGCTGTTGCAAAATCAGGAAGCTCAAACTCGACCAATAGCCGGGACGCGATCGCGCGGTACAACCCCAGAACAAGATCATCAACTAGCACAAGAACTACTCAGCAACACCAAAGAACGTGCAGAACATATCATGCTAGTAGACTTAGAACGCAATGATTTAGGGCGAGTGTGTGAATGGGGAACAGTAAAAGTTGACGAACTGCTCACAATTGAGCGATATAGCCATGTTATGCACCTTGTCAGCAACGTTATAGGTACTTTAAAATCCGACCAAAGCGCCGTTAATTTGATTCGTGCCATGTTCCCAGGCGGCACAATCACAGGGTGTCCCAAAGTGCGGTGCATGGAAATTATCGAAGAACTAGAACCTGTGCGACGTAGCCTGTTTTATGGTTCCTGCGGCTATCTCGACTGGCGCGGTAACTTGGACTTGAATATCCTGATTCGTACTCTACTTCTAGCACCCGCATCTCCAGCTAGAAAGCAAGGAAGCAGCAAATCAGAGCCAGAATATCCACAAAATGCCCCACTCCCTACTCCCCACTCCCCACTCCCCAGACAAATCAAAACCGTATGGGGACAAGTGGGTGCAGGAATTGTGGCAGACAGTGATCCTGAAAGAGAATGGTATGAATCTCTGCACAAAGCGCAAGCACAACTAGCAGCCCTGAACCTCATAAATCACCCATGAATCACGCTGAATTAAATTGGTGCAACTCCTAATTTCTGAATGATGACTCATCAAATGTTGGCAATTTTGTGCCACAAAATAATAATTATGGCAACATGGAGAGAAGCCAGCGCCAACATCGATTTTAGGTCAGCTTTGGCTATTTTTGTAGCAGGGGATAAGTGACAGGTTATGGGCTTCGCTGTCAGTTGCGCCCAGTGATACAGTGAGCTTGCAAAACTGCTCAATTTCTGCGTCAGCCGAACGGTGTCAGAGTTTTGAACACTACACCCTCACAGGGAAGTCACAATTCAAAAGCCAGAGAATCTTTAACTTTTAACTTTTGACTTTTGACTTGATTCTGCCCCTTCACCCTTGGTTTTTCGTCTTACTGCGAAGTCCTACTAGGCATCATCAAGGATTTCATCACTGCCAAGCGATGGCAGAAATCACTCAATTGGAGTAGTTTTAACTAAATATTCTGACGAACAGGTATGATCATCGTCTGGATGTTTGTCTAAAACTACAAATCAATATACATACTCCCACCTTGACTCTTAAATGACTCCAGAAAATCCTGAAATCTACATCAATCATCCAACTTGGGGCTTACTTTATCGGATTTGTGTGGTTGACGACAACCAAGATATGTTCACTACACTTTATGCCCAACGCTTATTTTTTCTGGTAACAAACGACGTTAAAGGCATTAAATTTCAACCCATTGGACGTACTGAAGCCAGAATGATGTTAGAAAATCGTTTGCGGACTCTACGCCGTAATGGTTCATCTCAGGAGTACGATCAGCTTCAGAGTGTTTTCCAACGCACGTTCCAATGAGTAGTTCGATTGACGAACATATTGCCAATATTCGCGCCACACTGCCATCTTCGGTCAGGCTAATTGCTGTCAGCAAGCAAGTTTCGGCGGAGATGATTCGTTTAGCTTACAACGCCGGAATTCGTGATTTTGGCGAAAGCCGTATCCAAGAAGCTGCCACTAAACAAGCTCAGTTACAGGACTTATCTGATATTACTTGGCATTTGATTGGACATTTGCAAAGTAATAAAGCCAAAAAAGCCCTAGAACTATTTGAGTGGATTCACTCTGTAGATAATTTGAAGCTGGCGCAGCGATTAAATCAATTAGCACAGCAGCTAGGAGTTACCCCAAAAGTCTGTCTGCAAGTCAAAATCCTTCCAGACCCGCAAAAATCAGGTTGGACTGTTCCAGAATTACTGGCAGACTTAGGGGAACTCAACCAGTGCCAGTTTTTACAAATTCAAGGATTGATGACAATTCCGCCTCTGGGGTTGACTGAGGCGGAAATTTTGCATGTATTTAATAGCACTCATGATTTAGCAAAACAAATTCAGTTACAAAACTTGCCAAATGTTCAAATACAGGAACTGTCGATGGGGATGTCTGGGGATTATCAACTGGCAGTCCAAGCGGGAGCAACGATGGTAAGATTGGGAACTATTTTATTTGGCGATCGCCAATAGTTTCCCTGACAGCAATTCTTGACTATTTGTACCAGAGCTTCTAGGTAAGAAATACAGATAATTGTCCTAGAGTTCTGGTACAATAAAACACTAAAAAAATCATTAACAAAAGTAACGAAACATCAAAAAAACCTGTAATTAAGCTTTATATCCTAAAATCTTTGGGATATAATCTTGACTCATTATTGTATCTAGGTTAAGGTACAGGCGTTTACAAAAGCGTCCGTTCATTATCTATAGTTGTAACAGAAGCTACAAACAACGATAAGATTACTAAATTGTCCGTCCTTTGTAGTGATCTTTAGTGGCTACATCAACTATCAGCCAAATCGATAAAGGTAATTTGCATCAGGAGCGTACCAAATGAACAATATATTTTCCAAACTGCGAGATTTCGTAGGGCTGAACGAGCAGGTAGAATACGAATATTATGAGGAAGAACCAGATACAGATCACTACCAAAATCTGTATCAAGAGGAAAATCCTCAACCTGCACCAGCAGAAGCTACTACACAGAATCGACGTTGGCGGGAACCCATGTCTACAATGGGTAATGATGTAGCAACAGGATCAAAGTCTACGATGGGGAACGTAATTGGTATGCCAGGAGCAGTAAACGGGATTTCTGAAGTATTAGTGCTTGAACCTCGTACATTTGAAGAAATGCCCCAGGCAATTCAAGCGTTACGTGAGCGCAAATCAGTTGTACTCAACTTGACAATCATGGACCCGGATCAAGCTCAAAGAGCAGTTGATTTTGTTGCTGGTGGAACTTACGCGTTAGATGGACATCAAGAGCGGATTGGAGAAAGCATCTTTTTGTTTACGCCAAGCTGCGTACAAGTCAGCACCCAAGGTGGAGTTATTCATGAAGTACCACAACCGCCAGCGCGTCCTGTACGTACCGCCCCAACTGCCACACCAAACTGGGGAAATGAACCTAACCGCATGGCACAATAAATTGAAATTAGTCATTAGTCCTTTGTCCTTCGTCCTTTGTCCCTCGTTCTAAGATACAAATGACTAATGACAAGTGACTAATGACCAATCATAAATGACTAGAAAATTTGGCTTAATTGGTGGTGGGGTAATGGGAGAGGCGCTGTTATCCCGCCTGCTTGAGCGGGGCATCTACCAACCCTCAGAAGTAATCATTAGCGAACCCCAACCAGCGCGTCAGGCTTTTTTGCAGCAGCAATACAATGTGGCTGTGACAACAGATAATAGCTTGGTATTTCAACAAGCGCAGGAAGTCATATTTTTAGCTGTAAAACCGCAAGTATTTAGTGCGATCGCTCAAGAATTAGCAGATATTGTTTTAGCAGAACATTCCCCCTTGGTGATATCGATTTTGGCAGGAGTGCCTTTACATCACCTAGAAGCATCATTCCCAGGTTTACCAGTCATTAGAGCAATGCCCAATACCCCAGCCACAGTCGGGGCGGGGATGACAGCTATCTGTTTAGGTGCGTATACAAATGCTAAACACCAGCAAAAAGCATCAGAGATATTTTCCGCCGTGGGAGAAGTGGTGGAAGTCTCCGAAAGCTTAATGGATGCTGTCACAGGCTTATCTGGTAGCGGCCCGGCTTACGTCTCTATATTGGTAGAAGCTTTAGCAGATGGTGGAGTCGCCGCAGGCTTACCCAGAGGAATTGCCAATCAACTCGCCTTGCAAACAGTATTGGGAACCGCACAATTACTGCACACCAGCAAAATGCACCCAGCAGAATTGAAAGACAGAGTAACTAGTCCTGGTGGGACAACCATTGCTGGTATTAGCCAATTAGAAAAAGCTGGATTTCGCTCGGCTTTAATTGAAGCAGTCAAAGCTGCCACAGCGCGATCGCAAGAATTGGGAAAATGAGGGGAGTGGTGAGTGGTGAGTAGGGAGTGGGGAAATTAGAAAATATGCCTATTCCCCATTCCCTACTCCCTATTCCCTACTTCCTATGACGAAGTTGACAAAAGACCCGTTAATATAGTAAACAGTCTGGTTGCAAATGTGATTGAGTGAACTATCCCGCACCGTCTCCAGAAATCAACTTAGGGTCGATATTTCCCTTTGATCTGGATCAGTTTCAGAAAGATGCGATCGCGTCCCTTAATGCTGGACGCTCCGTAGTTGTATGTGCGCCCACGGGTTCTGGCAAAACCTTAGTCGGAGAATACGCTATTTATCGCGCCCTAGCTCGAAAAAAGCGCGTATTCTACACCACACCCCTCAAAGCCTTGTCGAACCAAAAACTCCGCGATTTTCGTGAGAAGTTTGGTGCCGATTTAGTAGGACTGTTAACTGGTGATGCGTCTATTAACCGAGATGCACCAATTTTGGTCATGACCACAGAAATCTTCCGCAATATGCTCTATGGCACACCCATCGGGCAAGTTGGCATTTCCTTGGTGGATGTGGAAGCAGTGGTATTGGATGAGTGCCACTACATGAACGATCGCCAACGCGGTACAGTTTGGGAAGAATCGATTATTTACTGTCCCCGTGAAGTGCAACTAGCAGCCCTCTCCGCCACAGTTGCCAATAGCGAACAACTAACAGATTGGTTAAACCAAGTCCACGGCCCCACAGACCTGATTTATTCTGATTTTCGCCCAGTGCCTTTGGAATTTCATTTCTGTAATCCCAAAGGTCTGTTTCCCTTGCTGAATGATACGCAAAACAAAATTAATCCCCGCCTCATTAAGAAACATCGCAAAGGACAAGCTGACAAAGGTAAAAACGGCAGACCAGAAGCCCCAGGCATCATCTATACCTTAAGCCAACTCCAACAGCGAGATATGCTCCCCGCCATTTACTTTATCTTTAGCCGTCGGGGATGCGATAAAGCTGTGGCTGAGGTGGGTGATTTATGGTTAGTCAATGGTCAAGAGTCACAAATATTACGGGAGCAAATCGACGACTTTTTAAACCGTAACCCGGAAGCCGGACGTTCGGGACAAATTGCCCCCCTTTATCGCGGCATTGCTGCCCACCATGCCGGGATTTTACCTGCGTGGAAAGTACTGGTGGAAGAATTATTCCAACAGGGATTGATTAAAGTGGTATTTGCGACGGAAACCTTAGCCGCCGGGATTAATATGCCTGCCCGTACCACAGTGATTTCCACCTTGTCAAAACGTACCGACACCGGACACCGTTTGTTAAATGCTTCCGAATTTCTGCAAATGGCAGGTCGGGCTGGTCGGCGGGGGATGGATAAACAAGGTCATGTGGTGACAGTCCAAACTCCCTTTGAAGGCGCGAAGGAAGCAGCCTATCTGGCGACATCAAAACCAGATCCTTTAGTCAGCCAATTTACACCGAGCTACGGTATGGTGTTGAATTTACTGCAAACTCACACCATAGAACAAGCTAGAGAATTAGTAGAACGTAGTTTTGGTCAGTACATAGCTAACTTGCACCTCAAACCAGAATACGATGAGATAGCTGAACTGCAAGCCCAATTAGCTCAACTCCAAGAACAAATCGCGGCTGTAGATGAAAACGAAATTGCTATTTATGAGAAATTACGCCAACGTCTAAAAACCGAACGCCAATTATTAAAAACTCTGCAAAAACAAGCCCAAGATGACCGTCAAGAAGAGTTAGTCATGATGTTGGGCTTTGCTGTTTCTGGCACATTGTTAAGTCTCAAAGGCAAAAATATCACGGTTTCTGCACCTGTGATGGCGGTTTTAGTTGGTAAAAGCCCTGGAGTACAAGCGCCATATTTTGTTTGTTTGGGACAGGATAACCGTTGGTATGTGGCGACAACGGAAGATGTGATGAATTTACATGCTGAACTCCCCCGCCTGGACGTGCCAGGAGATATTCTGCCACCATCAGAATTGATCTTTAAGCCAGGACAATCTTACCGTGGGAATGAACAAACAGCTGCGATCGCCAAACTCATTCCTAACCCCGATGAAACTCTAAATTTACCACCAGAAGTCGCAGAACAACTCAGTCGCGTTACCGCCGTGGAAGAACAAATCGAAAATCATCCACTGCGCCAGTCTGGTAATGCTTCGACAATTTTTAAACGCCGAGCGCGTTATGTAGAACTTGAAGCCGAACTTGAACAACTGCAAGGACAAGTCGCCCAACAATCACAACGCCATTGGGAAGAATTTCTCAATTTAATTGAGATTTTGCAACACTTTGGTTGTTTGGATAACTTAGTCCCAACAGAATTAGGACAAATGGCCGCCGCCATTCGGGGCGAAAATGAATTATGGCTAGGTTTAGTGTTTGCGAGTGGTGAATTTAACCAATTAGACCCGCAGCACTTAGCCGCAGCTGTCGCCGCGTTGGTGACAGAAACTCCCCGCCCCGATAGTCGAGTCAACTTTGACTTAAGTGAAGAAGTTGCCGAGGCTTTAGCCAAACTTCGGGGTATCCGCCGTCAAATGTTCCAACTGCAACGGCGATATAATGTGGCGTTACCAATCTGGTTAGAATTTGAGTTAATTGCGATCGTTGAACAATGGGCATTGGGTATGGAATGGACAGAACTCTGTAACCACACCAGCTTGGATGAAGGCGATGTCGTGCGAATTTTACGCCGGACTCTCGATTTATTATCTCAAATTCCCCACGTTCCCCATCTCCCAGACGTTTTGCAGCGTAACGCTTACCGGGCGATGCAGTTAATTGATCGGTTCCCAGTCAATGAGGTAGTTGAGTAAATTTTTTAGGGAATCGGGAGTCGAGAGTGGGGGTAGACAAGGTAGAGGGGGTAGACAAGGGTGAAGAAAAATAGTTTCTACCTTGTCTCCCTTATCCCCCTTGTCTCCCTTGTCCCCCTTCCCCCAAGAATCAAGGTGCCAGTCGAGCTTTACCTAGACGCTGCTTTTCATACCATTGTGCGATCGCTGGTGTCCACTCGGCAAAATGCGGCCACATTAATTCGCACAACTTCTGAATTTCTAACTGGGCATCTTTTTTATTTCTCAGGTCACAAAAATGCAAAAATGACCTGACATTAAAGCTCACAACAAAATGCTGGCGATAGTCAAACGGCACTATTCCTCTAGCATGTTCTTCCGACATCCCAGCTTGGAAACTTGCCGCATATCTTTTAGCTGCTTCCATACACCATTCTAAATCTGCGGCTCGTTGCTCTGGGGAGTAGTAATATTTTTTGCCCTGCCTATCTGTGTAATGACCTACAGGACGTAGGTAGAAAACATCTTCTATGTCTTTCTTGCCTTCTATGACTTCAATAAACTGATTGCCTGTATATCTGAACGAATTGTGAACCACTACACCATTAGCAACAAAATTATGCCAATTACCTTCAACTTCTAAGTCGTAGGTCATTTGTTGCCCAAGGTATTCTACATCCTTAACTTTAACGGGATGCGCCCGTAACTTTTTGCCGAGTGATTTTGGTTTAGACTGCCAATTTTCAATGTCTATGACTGGGTGATAAGATTGAGCGAATTCAGCTTCTTGATTATTTTGATGAATATCTTCATGGCAATTCTTACATACAGTCACTAGATTATTAAAGTCGTATGCCAGTGACTCATCAGCGTAAACTGATATTAAATGATGAGCATGAAGATTGCCACCACGAACTCTACATTTCTGACAAATATAGTTGAACTTTTCATAGACTTTGGGTGCAATATCTCTTGTCCATGCACCTATTAACTCTCTCTCAGTAGAGGTACCGCCTTTCCAAAAATGAGATTCTTCTTTTCTTTTTATATATTTTTTCGCGTTTTCTATACGTTTTTCTCGACTTTCTGCTGATAAGTTTAAGCTATAACAACCTTGACCTTTGTTCCAGGGATTTCTTGTACCAGATTGCCTTTTATTTAGAGATAATCCATAAGCATAAACCCATTTTTTAATTACTTCTATTGAGCAGTTAGCTAATTTTGCCATTTCATCAGTATGGAGTCCTTTATTAAGTTGCTCCTCTAACCAAAGCCTGTCTCGATAAAGTGCATCAGGGTTGTAGTTCCAAGGCTTGTGTTCTTTAGGAAATTGACTATCTTTGTGATTTAAAGATAATCCATATCTAGCAGCCCAACTTCTAATGGTGTTAACAGAACATTCTGATAATTGTGCAATTTCTAAGGTTGATAATCCTTTTAAAATTTGAGTTTCTAGCCATTCTCTACTCGTGTAAAGACCTTTACCTACAACTGTCAGACCATTACACATTAAATTACATTGTTTAGTCATTTTGACTACACTGCCATCATGATTAGTAACTAAGCCAACAGCATCGCCCATTGTCTGCCAGCCTTCTGAGGTAAATAAACGATGATTAACAGTACAATCTAAAGTCTTTCCATCTTCTAAAGTTAATCGATAGACTGGCTGAATCCCACTGCAAATCACATCCTTAATATGTCCAACTTCAAACAAGCCAGTTTCTTCGTTGAGAACTCGTAAGCGCATTTTACGAAGACGTTTTTTAGAGTCACGTCGATATTCTCCAGGTAGTTCTCCATTAGTCCAGAGATCGTATAACTCTCCAATAGTTTTTTTCAATTTTT
Organism: Aulosira sp. FACHB-615; assembly: GCF_014698045.1. Classification (GTDB taxonomy): domain Bacteria; phylum Cyanobacteriota; class Cyanobacteriia; order Cyanobacteriales; family Nostocaceae; genus Nostoc_B. The sequence continues at coordinate 36,169 of NZ_JACJSE010000003.1, read as the reverse complement.
GGCTTGCTTCGCCTTTACAGTTAACAAAAGTAATTTCAGTATTAGCTGACAAACACTGGACATCAAAACTCACGCCGACGCGATGAGTCCGGGCTTGTTGCATGACGCTGTGAGGAAAATAACCACAGTTGAAGACAATTTGCGGATGTTCTAGCGGCCCGTAATGTCCCCGTTCACCTGCTAACAGTCGTTTAACAATAACTTCACCGCATTGTGATTCCGAAGGCCATGAGTCTCGTTCATCAACCACAAATGCGTCAGTATAGTCCTGGTGCATCGCAGCATAAATCACTTGCTGCGGATTTGGTGTTTTGGTAATAACCTCTACTCGGAATCGCTGCATGGGTTTTCTCAGAGTTGACATGAGGAGTAGAGCCTGTTTGTTACACATGACTCAAAACTCAGAACATCATCATATAGCTTTGGGTAGACTCAGATACTTTACAAAAGTTTACTAATCCTGTTACACTTCTTTACAAGCGAAAGCAATTGGGGAAAATTTGATGCGTACCAACGGTTCTATTGTTGATGATCAGGGCAAGATGAATAACTTTGCGGTTGAGCCAAAAATTTATGTAGATGAGCAAGGCGATCGCACTGGCTTTAAACCATATTCAGAACTTCTCAATGGTCGTTTAGCTATGATTGGTTTTATCTCACTGATAGCATTAGAAGTATTTACTGGACATGGCGTTTTTGGGCTTTTATCCAGTCTGTAATAGAGTAGGTGACAGGTGACAGGTTATAGAGTTGAGAGTCTCTTTGATGTCTAGTCGTTATAAGACTAATATTTGATTTTGGAAAAAAATCAGTACACCCAGAGTAGGCTTCTTTCCTACTCCCCATTCCCTACTCCCTGCTTACACAAATATATTCAGGCATCAAACCGTATTCCTATATCATCTGTCGATGTCCGAACTACCTTGGCCATTGGCATCACTAAATCTTTAAAACGCTATTTTTCATACATTTATTTATAGAGGCGGGAAAGTTCCCGTCTCTTTGTTTTTTATGTCAAATTATGAGTTGGAATTGCGATGAGCAATCACAGCATAAAAAGGATCTCCCGCACCAATACTCATCAACTGTAAAAAATAGGGCATAGTTGACTGGCGAACAATCACTTCTGGAGTGGTAAATCCCGGTACTGAGGTGAAATAGTGCTTGACTAATTCGACTCTGGCGGCTTCGGAAGCATCACGCCAAGCTTGAATGGCTTTTTGAAAAAACATCCGGTTAGAAAAGCTAATAATCGCAATACCACCAGGTTTGAGAATGCGATGAATTTCGGAAAAGACGGCTTCGGGATATTGTAGATACTGCACAGAAACGCAAATCAGCACAGCATCAAAATCTTGATCTTGTAGGGGTAGCTGCGGATTGTCGTTGAGATTTTGGACAAAGTAATGATTTAGGCGCGGATTGCGTGCTAGTTCTTCAGCGTTGAGTCCATGTCCTTCAATATGGGCAAACTCTATCTCTTCTGGTAAATGAGATACCCAACTGCTCATCATATCAATGATGCGAGTGTTGGGTTTGAGGCGATCGCGGTACAAATCTGTTAGCTGCTGAATAAACCCATCATCAACATGAGTGACGAAGCGAGGATAGGCATAAAATAACCGATCATCCGTATCATCTAATTTTTGGCGTTGATTTGGTCTAAGTGTCATAAATATCGATTTTTTAAAAGCTCGTTACAAAACTTAGTATAAACAAGAAAGAAAAAACAGCTATTTTTACTTCTGCTTCATCTTTGCCATTTTTATCAGATGTTTGGTTTTACCCTTTTTAATTCGTCAACAGTCTCATGGAATTCTTCGGGGATAGGTACAAGAGTTCTATACTGAAATCTGCATCAATGCCCAAATTACACCTGCGGTAACTAGTGGCACACTGAGGTTATCTGTACCGTGGGGTGATATGGCTTCAACAAAAGTTGCGAAACTCGCACTAATTAACGCTGTTAACAAAGCTTTGCTCACACTCAAAGGTACAGCTAAAGGACTCAGAAAAGAACCAGGTAAAAACATCAGTACCAAAAATATTGCTGTTGTGCTGGCTAAAAACATCGCCAGTGAACCTTCCCAAGAACGTACAGATGAACCGATTTGGTATTTGTGTTGTCCAAAACTTTTACCAATTAATGCAGCTAAAGCGTCTCCCCAAGTCATAGCCATAATTCCAGCCACAGCAATGGGGACATGATCAACTGAATTATCTGGTCGCCAGAATAACCCAAAAAGTAGCGTGACTGAAATTGCAAAATAAACTGTCCCTGGAGAACTATCTTCAGTATCCATTGCACCGATAAGTCGATAACGGTAAAGCAGATAGTTAACACCGATAAAGGTAGCGAAGGGAATAATCCCAATTTGCCAATGTTTAAACAGCAGCAACACACCAAAAATCCACATTCCGGCGCTGATGTGGATAACTTTGCGAGTTAAGTCTGGCTGAATACCAAAAAATTTTCGCAGTCCTTCACCAAGGGCTAATAAACTTATAGCGTAGGTGTAAGAAGCAGCTAGTCCAATCAGATCAGAGTTGGTCATTTGTTACTGGTCAAGGGTCAATGATTAATAGTTATTTTCGCTTTTATTGCCTTGACATAAGTAAGTCGGGGGGAAAAAACATAACTATATTAAGAAAAGTTAATTAAACTAAAACCCTCTTTCCTTCTGCCTTCTATCTCGACCTTTTTACAATTAAAAATATTTACGTCGCTCTACTTAGAATGAGATTTTGGAATTAATTACTACAGCATACCAGCGATCGCTATGACCGATAATCACCCCTAACATTCCCGCAAAGGAAAAACCCGCCACGTTATAAGGACATTCAGCATTCTTGTTAATACAATGCAATCCCATTTCATCCCAAATCGAAGGAATCTGCACGGCTAAATGTGGATCATTTGCCAAAATTGGTTTCTTAGTGACGGTGCGTTTTCACTTTGAAAATTCCTCCCCAAATCGTAAGCCATGACTTTACCCCAGGTTAAAGGGGGTTAGGGGGATCTGAATCAAGATTTAGATGTTAACCGAAATGTATTGAAAGTGGGGAGTGCGTCAATCATTAACTTTTATGCCATGAACTATTGACAGGTATATATTGTAAATCTAATATTTAGTTTATCTAATTATAAGAGAGTAGATAAACTTGTGACAGGACTGACAGGAAAAGTAAATCGGTCGGAAATACCTGCCAGCATACCGAAACCGATTATTCTAGAAACCCAAGGACTCACACGCCGCTTTGGTAAGGTTACGGCAGTTGACGACCTTAGCATCTCTGTAAAACAAGGGGAAGTTTTTGGCTTACTGGGGCCGAATGGTGCAGGTAAGAGTACCGTAATTAAAATGTTGACGACTCTGTTACCTAGCAGCGCAGGGAAAGCAACCTTAGCTGGCTATGACATCACCCATCAATCTACAGCTGTGAGAAGGGTGATTGGCTATGTACCACAAGCTCTTTCTGCTGATGGTAGCCTCACCGGGTATGAAAACCTGTTGATATTTGCCAAGTTGTATGAAATTCCTAGCAAGCATCGAGAACGATACATTAAGGAAATTCTGGGATTTATGGGTTTAGCAGATGCTACCCATCGCTTAGTCAGAAATTACTCTGGTGGGATGATTCGCAAGTTGGAAATAGCTCAATCGATTTTGCATCAGCCGCAAATTTTGTTTTTAGATGAACCCACAGTCGGACTAGATCCCCTCGCACGCACTCAGGTTTGGCAATTAGTACAGAAACTTTGTACTGATTTTGGCACCACGATATTTTTAACTACCCACTTTCTAGAAGAAGCTGACAATCTTTGTGACCGAGTGGTAATTATGCAGCGTGGCGCAGAAATTACCCAAGGCGTACCCAAAGACCTCAAAGCCTCACTCGGTAAGCCGAATGCAACTTTAGATGATGTCTTTATCCACTACACAGGCGACCAATTAGTATCAGGAGTTAACTACCGTGACACAGCAAGAACCAGGCGTACTGCTCAACGGTTGGGTTAGAAACAAAGCGACGCGCAAGCATAATTTTATCTCTGCAATTAGTGAGTTAATCATTAAAACATTGGCGATCGCAGAACTAGAAGTTCGCAAACTCCGCCATGATCCCACCGATTTAGCTGTGAGAGCCGTCCAGCCAGCACTATGGTTACTCATCTTTGGGCAAGTCTTCGCCAAAACTAGAGCCATCCCAACTCAGGGAAATCTGCCTTATTTAGATTTTATGACGGCGGGAATTTTGGCGCAGAGTGTTTTATTTGTTGCCATTTTCACTGGGGGAATGACTTTAATTTGGGAACGGGATTTAGGAATTGTGCATAAATTCCTCGCCAGTCCGACACCCCGCGTTGCAATGGTATTAGGCAAAGCCGTAGCTTGTGGAGTCAGGTGCTTGTCACAGGTATTTATTATTTATGGGTTGGCATTTTTATTAGGAGTCAAGCTGAATTTACATCCCTTGGCAATTATCCAAGTCTTACTGATTGTTTTCATGGGTGCGGGATGTTTTTGTATTTTTTCCCTGATTATTGGTTGTTTGGTGAAAACCAGAGAAAGAATGACGGGAATTGGACAGTTATTAACCATGCCGTTGTTTTTTGCCAGTAATGCCATTTATCCGATTTCCTTAATGCCGAACTGGCTAAAATTTATTTCTCACATCAACCCTTTAACTTATGAGGTTGATGCTTTACGAGGCAAAATGCTACTCAACGGTACAAGTCTTTATGGATTTAGTCTGGATTGTACGATTCTCCTACTAACATTAATAATATTAACCCTCATCTGTGGCAAACTTTATCCACGGGTGGCGATGTAACTAGGAGAACTACTAGCCAATGAAGCTCGATAAACCCTCACATACGGCCACTTCTGAAGAATGTGCAGCCAAAGTCATGGAAACCATTCCATTAGTGATGCGGTTTATCAGGAAGGAGATGCGAGCGCATAACGCCGGGTTTTTGTCAATTCCCCAGTTGCGATCGCTGGCATTTATCAACCGCAATCCTGGTGGTTCATTATCTGGTTTAGCAGAACATCTTGGTGTCACCTCAGCCACAGCTTCCGCAACCATAGAACGGCTAGTACAGCGCAACTTAGTACAACGCGAACATCATCCCCAAGAGCGACGGCGGATAGTTCTCAACTTAACTGACGAGGGTAAGTATCATCTTCAGCAATCCCTCAATCATACTCGCGCTCAAATTGCTGACATTCTCAATAATTTGTCAGCCGAGGAATATTCTCAGATTGAACAAGGGTTAACCTTCTTAAAAAATGTCTTCGATCAAACGGAAATTAACTCCTAACAGCAATCAGGCTGAAAAACACGATCCCTTTGCGGCGTTAAGATTTCGAGACTATAGATTATTTACCATTGGGCGGTTACTGTTATTTATCGGCGCTCAAATGCAAACAGTCGCCATCGGCTGGGAACTGTATGAACGGACGGATTCAGCCTTGGCTTTAGGTGGTGTGGGACTCGCTCAAGTTTTACCGATTATTGCCCTCACCTTAGTTGCGGGAGATTTAGCCGATCGCCGCGATCGCAAAATCACTGTTTTATCTTCAGTTATCTTACTCGCTCTCTGTTCCCTGACTTTAGCAGTGCTTTCCTATACCAAGGGAGCAGTATTTTTAATTTATGCCTGCTTAGTGTTATCTGGAGTTGCTAGGGCATTTCTCAAGCCGGCGGGTGATGCTTTGATGTGGCAGTTAATACCTGTGAGTGCTTTTACCAATGCTGCCACTTGGAATAGTAGTAGCTTTCAGTTAGCCGCAGTAATTGGCCCCGCCTTGGGTGGCTTTGGCATTGCTTTGTTAGGAAGTGCGACAGGGGTATATATATTAGCGGCGATCGCTGCTTTTTTATGTTTCTGTCTCACAGCCACAATTAAAGAGCAAAAAAATATTCGCACCAAAGAACCACTTTCTTTACAAGCACTCTCCGCCGGCGTGAAATTTCTCTGGGAGAATCAGTTGATTTTAGCCGCCATTACCTTAGATATGTTTGCGGTGTTATTTGGTGGTGCGATCGCTCTACTGCCAATTTTTGCCAAAGATATCTTACGTGTCGGGCCAGTAGAATTAGGCTATCTGCAAGCCGCCCCTTCCATCGGCGCATTAATTATGGCTGTGAGTTTGGCCTATCTACCCCCATTACGCAAAGCCGGGCCGGCCTTACTTTGGTCAGTTGTTGGCTTTGGCGTGGTTACAATTATTTTTGGTCTATCCCGTTGGTTTTGGCTATCTATACTTATGTTGGTGTTGAGCGGTGCGTTAGATAGCATTAGTGTAGTAATTCGCCATACTTTAGTTCAAATTAAAACACCCGATCATTTACGTGGTCGAGTAGCGGCAATTAATAGCGTGTTTATCAGTGCTTCTAACGAGTTGGGTGGTTTTGAATCTGGTTTAGCGGCTGCCATATTTGGCCCGATTGCGGCGGTGGTGGGCGGTGGTGTTGGCACAATTTTAGTAGTGCTGGCAGTCGCTAAGATTTGGCCTGGTATGGTTAAACTTGGGTCATTGGAAGAATTAGATTAAAGTCTAAATAGCGTTACTTAAATTGACATCATCTAAATCTGCTCCTGTTATAGCAATCCTACGTGATTTGTAAAAATTGAAAGGCTCAAATCCCCGACTTCTCAAAGAAGTCGGGGATATTGTTGTTCAAAAGTGATTTAGGACTGCGATAAATCAGCATTATTTAATTCTATTCCACTCAAATCCACTCCTTCGAGGCATAAATCTCGAAGATTTTCATGATGAATTTGTTTTTATCCTGCGGCTGATTTTCCTAATAGTGTCCCAGCATTGAATACTAAGCAATTCTCCTCTCTCCGCGCCCTCTGCACCTCTGTGGTACCCTACCCTTCGGGAATTTGCGTCTACGTTAAATCCCTAGCCTGGGACGTATACCATAATGCCTATAGCGCCAATAATCGCGCAGAATACGGTCATGATCAAAACATAAATTAGTCGGTACAAGCCAAGACTCAAAAACACCTATACCCTTGGCATCATCTCCCGCCTTTGGTTCTCCCGTAGCTGTAGCCAAAAATACTATGCTAATCGTATGCTGACGGGGGTCGCGGCTGGGGTCAGAATACACCAAAAATTGTTCAATCAACTCAACCTTTAAACTAGTTTCTTCTTCAGCTTCTCGCTTGGCTGCGACTTCCACCGATTCACCATAGTCAACAAAACCACCGGGAATTGCCCAACCAAAAGGGGAATTAAGCCTTTCAATTAACACTATTGGCCGATGTGGTTGGTCAATTAATTCAATGATGATATCAACCGTTGGCGCGGGGTTGCGGTAACTCATAGTCAAGATTCAATAGTCAATGGTCAATAGATCACTAAGTCATAACACATAACAAATGACTAAGGATACAAGACCAGAGCTTCCTTTTCTGTGGTAAATTCAATGCGATCGCCCAGCGTATCCTCCAGACTTATACTTGAAATTACATAAATATGCCTTTTCCCAGATCAAGTGGCATTTTGCTGCATCCTACTTCTTTACCCAGCCGATTTGGTATTGGTGATTTAGGTTTAGCAGCCTACAAGTTTATTGATTTTCTCCGCGAGAGTTACCAGCAATATTGGCAAGTTTTACCTTTGGGGCCGACTGGTTACGGTAACTCTCCTTATGCGGCTTATTCTGCAATGGCGGGTAATCCTTTCCTCATCAGTCCCGAAAAACTCCAAGAACAAGGTTTACTCGCTGAAGCAGACTTTGCGAATCTGCCAGAATTTAACAATTCTCAGGTAGACTACGACAAAGTAATTGCCTTTAAAACCCAACTGCTCAAAATAGCCTGCAAAAATTTTCAAAGCCAAGCTACGCCTCTACAACAAACTGAATTTGCGGGTTTCTGTGACAGTAAAGCTTATTGGTTAGATGATTATGCTTTATTCATGGCGCTAAAAGATGCCCATGAGGGTACAAGTTGGCATACTTGGGAACCAGAACTAGTCAAGCGCGAACCAGCAGCACTTGAGCAAGCAAAGCAGCAGTTAAGTGCAGAGATTTTTTATTATAAATTCATCCAATTTGAGTTTTTCCGTGAATGGTCAGAACTCAAAGCCTATGCCAATATGAGTGGCATTCAAATTATTGGCGATATTCCGATTTATGTCGCTCAAGATAGTGCTGATGTCTGGTCGCATCCTGAAATTTTTTGTTTAGATGAGGAAACCAGAGAACCAAAATTAATGGCGGGAGTTCCACCAGATTACTTTAGTGCTACGGGTCAATTGTGGGGAAACCCGGTTTACGACTGGGAAGAATTACAAAGCCAAAACTTTAAGTGGTGGATAGGTCGCTTTGAAGCGATGCTGGATTATCTCGATGTGATTCGCATTGACCATTTTCGCGGATTTGAAGCTTATTGGGCTGTTCCCCAAGGGGAAGAAACTGCAATTAATGGGGAGTGGGTGAAAGCGCCGGGAGATGAATTGTTTGCTGCTATTAAGGAAGCTTTGGGTAAGTTACCTGTATTAGCTGAAGATTTGGGCGTAATTACCCCAGAAGTAGAAGCACTGCGCGATAAATATGAATTTCCGGGAATGAAGGTATTGCAGTTTGCTTTTGGTTCTGATCCCGGTAATCCCTTTTTACCATTCAACTACTCGCGGAATTTCGTAGTTTATACCGGAACCCATGACAACGATACCAGCGTTGGCTGGTTCGATAAAGCAAATGATTACGAAAAGCGTAACTTCCTACTTTATTTAGGTTGTATCAGTCCTGAAGGTGTGCATTGGGATATTATTCGCTTGGCTTTTAGTTCTGTCGCCAATCAAGCAATTATTCCCTTGCAGGATGTTTTAGGCTTAGGAACCGACGCGCGGATGAATTTCCCCAGTGTGGCTGAAGGTAATTGGGGCTGGCGCTATCATACAGAAGCACTGACTCAAGAATTAAGCGATCGCTTAAAAACTCTCACCCAATTATATGGCCGCGCCCCACAACCAAGATAAGGGAACTTGGACAGGGGGCAGGAAGCAAGGGAAACAGGACTTACGCACCAAGATTGTCTGTGGAGATTGGGTTTAGGGGTGAAAGGTTATGGGAGGGTTTTCAAAACCTACAGCCCTACACCTGACCCAAACATTGATTTTTCGTCTCATTGCGTAAGTCCTGTGTAATTAAGATTGGGGCTTGGCGGCGGCAATTTTCACTTCTTCTGCTTTCCCTGGTTCTCCCATTTGTCTAGCTTCTTGCTGATTCACACTCATCATCACACCTCCAGCATTATCGGTTTTGACGGTGAGTTGCTCTTGGGCTTTCCAAACCCGATGGCTTCCCTCTGGTAAAACTCCTTCAAACTCGGTTTTACCATCAGCCACTACCCGAATCCAAGAAGCGGCTTTTAAGGTGACACCAATCTGTACAGTTTGATTTTCTTGATTGTTGCTGACAGACTCGGCGGCTGTATTTTCTGGTTTAGAATTAGGCGCGGGCTGGGAAACAGTTTCTGGTTGTGAGTTATTATCAGCACTCAATTCTGCACCGTTTAATACTTTAGACAAACTGCTGACAGAGCAAATAATTACAAATATGTACAGCAAGTAAAGATGAACTGGCCGTAATAGTTTCAGTGACCGATTCACAGGCGCAACCGCCGTGGGAGTAGCTGGGATCACAGTTACAGGAAAAGCCTTCGCAAATTCTGTCCCGTTAAAACCTAGTGCGTCAGCATATTGACGAATAAATCCTTGAATGTAAACTGGTTCTGGTAAGTCTTCGAGATTACCTTCTTCAATCGCCTGCAACAACCGCCGCGAAATTTTGGTAATCACCACCATTTCTTCTAGAGATAAACTTTTTTCTTGACGCGCCGCCCAAAGTTGAGCGCCCATTTCTTTCAGCTTTTCGGCACGTTGTTGTTCTAGAGTTAGGGTTGGTTGCTCATTGTTTTTGCTTTTAACCTTAAACCACTTCATGATTTAACTTTACTCCTTCCCTCAGCTGAGTCTTTAATAGTTCTGCCCTTAATGCTGTTGTGCAGAAAACGAATTTCTGCATCACTCAAATACCGATATTGACCTTCACATAAAAAGGTTTGTTTTGGCTGTTTTAATTGAATTGTGCCTATAGCAGTTCGATGTAATTTAATGACTGGATGTCCCAAAATCTCGGCTACGCGCCGAATTTGGCGATTTCTACCCTCCTTTAAAACGATTTCTAAACAACTGTTTTCCGCAGAACTTTCTATAAAATTTACTTGAGCAGGCAGCGTTTTTCTTCCATCTAATATCACACCTTGAGACCACTTTTCGATTATTGCTGGCGAAGGATGACCTTTGACTACAACTCGATAAGTTTTTGGAATACTATGGCGTGGATGAGTGAGTCCAAAGGTTAATTCTCCATCATTGGTGAGAATTAATGCGCCTGTAGATTCTGCATCTAAACGCCCAACAGGATGAATCCCTAAACCTGCACGTAACTTTTTAGGTAGTAAATCCAAAACAGTCTTTCTGCCTTGGGGATCGGCGCAAGTTGAAACTACTCCTGGTGGTTTGTTGAGCAGCAGATAAATTAAGGGGGGACGTTCTGCGGCAGAAATTAACTTGCCATCAATGGCGATCGCATCTTCTTGGGTGTTAACTTTTTGACCTAAATTTGCGACTACTCCATTTACCTGCACACGCGACTGCCGAATCATTTCTTCCGCTTCTCGCCGTGAGGCAATACCTAACTGTGATAGTGCTTTTTGTAATCTGACCTCCATGTTGAAATTACTTATACTTTATTCAACCTTTAAATAATAATCATATTTGCATTTTGTCCTGAATCGCCATAGATGTTAAATTTAAGGCTTGTTTCAGTTTAGTTAGTTGATGAGCTAAAATTCATCAACACAATAGTTCCATGCCTGAAAATAATTCCCAAGCAAAGGGTGCAAATAAAATACGAATTATCACCAATGTCCTCACTACAGCGATCAAACTCTGGTTAAGGTCGCAAGTGAGTCATGTGTCTCAGTTAGAGGTGGATATTCAAGCGAGCGATCGCCAACTTCTCTCAGGTCGTATTCCTTGGGTTTCTATTGCTGCAAGCGATGCAGTCTATCAAGGCCTCCATATTACACGAATTCAACTCGTTGCGGAGAACATTCAAATCAACATAGGCGCAGTACTGAAGGGCCAGCCCTTGCGACTGTTGGCAACAGTACCAGTGGTTGGCGAACTGATCGTAGATGAGAAAGACCTCAACAGTTCTGTCTCATCAGAACTATTATCTACTGCTTTAAATGAAGTACTGGTTCAACTTGTACCAGAACACTGCCTAAAATCCAAGCAAATGGCTTGGGAAAAAATTATTTTGGAGAATCATCGAATAATTCTGGGTGCTATCCTAACACGTCCCAGCGACAATATACCTCTGGAAATATCTTTAAATTTAGATTTATTTGGTAATCAAGAATTACGGTTATCACAGATTAAAGTGATAGAAAATGGTTCGCCTTTAACTTTAAGTAACGAAAATTACAATTTAGATTTAGGTTCTGATGTCGAAATTCAAGAACTAAAACTGATCCCCGCTCAATTGGTGTGTCGCGGAAAAATTAATGTGAATCCGTGAGAAGTTGGAAGTGTGAAGACAAGGGGGACAAGGGAGAAAAGCACAAAAGATTATTGACTCCTGACTTCTGACTTGTATCAAAATACAGTTCATATCAGCTACTGTTACCTGTTACCTGTTACCTGTCACCTGTTACCTAATCAACGGCAATAACAATGTGACGAAGTAGTAAACTAACGGGGCTGTGAAAATATAGCTGTCGGTGCGGTCTAATATGCCGCCATGACCGGGGATCAGTTGTCCAGAGTCTTTTACGCCAGCATCGCGCTTCAGCATAGATTCTGTTAAATCGCCTAACAGACTAGCAATGCCAATTAGTAAACCCAAAGCTATACCTGTAAACAAAAATTGGGGTAACTGAAGATAATAGCAGCCTGCGATCGCCACAGCCACACTACCAGTAATGCCAAATACTGCGCCTTCTACAGTTTTTTTCGGACTAATATCTGACAAACGAGTTTTACCAAAGAATTTGCCAAACACATAAGCGCCAATATCTGCCGCCCAAATACATAAAAACGCCAATATAGTAAATGTAAACCCTGGTGGTATAGCAGCTAAATTGTTTGGGTCTAAAATCTCAGCCCAAGAATTAGGCCAGTAACCGTTGAGAGGAATATTACTCACGGCTGCACTGCCAATTCCCCGTAGTCTTACCCAATAGCTTGACAGATAAGCTACATAAAATAGTCCCATAATCGAAGCGGAAACATCAGCGATCGTCGCCATTTTGGGCTGAAATAGCAAGTAAAAACAAATCACAGTCCCACCCAGAGGTAATACTGCATCTGCTAAACTGCCATCGACTGTACAGATAATTAGCAAGACTTGGCTGACAAAGATAGTGGTTTTTGCTGCCGGGACAATGCCTCTAGCCTGCACTAAATTAAAATATTCCAGTTGCCCTAAAAAGATGCTGACAGCAATCGCAACAGTGAAGTACCAACCTCCTAATAGGGTAGCTACCAAAGCAAGGGCGATCGCAATAATTCCGCTAATAATTCGAGACCAAGGCATAAAAGAAAAGTATGAAGTGTGTAGACGCGCTTTGCGCGGCTTCCCGTAGGGTAGTATGAAGTGTGTAGACGCGCTTTGCGCGGATTGCCGCAGGCTAGTGTTAATTTCAGACTTCAGCCTTCACACTTCATCCTTGAGATTTAGTCTAGTTTCTCACCACTGAGGATAAAAATGGGATCAACGGCGGTAAAAATTTGAGAAAAGCCTTTTGTCTCTAAACGATTGACGGCAGACTGAACAACTTCAATATTCACTGCGCGTAACTGAGAAAAGCTTTGAGAGATAGCATACAGACTTTCTAGATTACCAGCTGTCGCCACGACGCGGCCTGATGATGGCAAATAATCCCAGACAGTTTTTAAAATATCCTGAATGTGTCTTCCGCCTTCGATGCAAACCCTGTGAGGTGCTGTCTGAATCTCATGTAAACATTCTGGGGCGCTACCTTCTATGACCTCCACATTTTTGACCTCAAAGCGATCGCAGTTACGCTTAATTAAATTCGCCACTTCTTCATCTCGTTCTACAGCAATAATCTTGCACTGGGGACACAGTAGCCCAATTTCTACGGGGATCGTCCCTGTACCTGCACCGATATCCCAAAATACAGAATCAGGTTTGAGGCGTAGTTGAGCAATCAACAACAGTCGCACTTCTCGTTGAGTAAAGGGAATTCCCGGCAAATGCTCAAATAATTCGTCGGGAATGCCGGGTGTAACGTAAGGCCAATGTTGGGTAGGCATATTAAAGATATATTTATACTAAAGATACTCGCTTGTTAAATTTAGACAAGTTACAGACCATCGAAAGTTTGACAACGTAGCATCATCAGCAATTATGATAACTGAGCAAATATTAGGCGGTCGCTACGAAATTCAACAGCAATTAGGCAAAAAGGCAGGGCGACGGACTTTTGTTGCTCGTGATTTAACAACTCAAGAATTAGTCATCATTAAGTTACTCTCATTTAATAGTGACTTTGAATGGGATGATCTCAAGTTATTTGAGCGTGAAGCCGAAACATTAAAATCTTTATCACATCCTGCTATCCCTCGGTATTTAGACTATTTTGAGGTAAATTCACCAACTATCAAAGGCTTTGCTCTCGTACAAACTTATATCCCGTCCCAAACTTTAGAGCAGTGTTTACAATCGGGGCGGAGTTTTACAGAAGTTGAAGTTAAACAGATAGCCACGGCAGTTTTAGAAATTTTGATTTATCTACATGGTTTAAATCCACCTGTGATCCACCGTGATCTTAAGCCTAGCAATATTTTATTGGGCGATCGCTCTGGTAATAGTGTCGGTCAAGTCTATTTAGTTGATTTTGGTTCGGTGCAAACAGTCTTGGCTACTGAAGGGGGAACGCGGACTGTAGTTGGTACTTACGGTTATATGCCACCAGAACAATTTGGTGGACGCACAGTACCTGCATCTGATTTATACAGTTTAGGCGCAACTTTAATTTATTTAGTTACAGGTACTCACCCGGCTGATTTACCCCAAAAAGATTTACAAATTCAATTTGATCATGCTGTTCATCTGAGTTCGGGTTTGAAGCAGTGGCTACAGTGGATGACTGAACCGAGTTTAGACAGGCGGTTGAGTAATGCAAATGCAGCCTTAGCAGCTTTGGAACATCCACAACTTTTACAAAAACTCCAACCAGCAGAAATTAACTTGTCAGACTGGATTAGAGGTCATTGGTATTGGGATGGAAATAATTGGGTTTCTAATAATCTAGACGTTGGCATTTCCAAACCTGCTGGCAGCAAAATTCAACTCACAAAAAATGGGGATGCACTAGAAATTACAATTCCGTCAAAGGGTTTTGATATATCAACCCTATATGGCGCTGGATTTGCGATCGCGTGGCATTCTTTTCTTTTATTTTGGACTATTACTGTTATTGTTTCAGCTTTTCCGGTTGGTATTCTCTTTGCGCTCTTCTCCCTACCTTTTTGGAGTGGTGGCGTGGCAATGATTTGGCGCATACTATTTGATTTATTTGGCAGTCTACGATTACGAATAAATAACAACCAATTTAGCTTAAAGCGGCATTTGTTTGGCTTTACATTTAATCGCCCACACGCCTCGCCCAGAGACAAAATCAACCATTTAGTTTACATTCCTGAGCATTTTACGAAAAATCAAGAAGGTATTCGCAAACTAGTTCCAGCACAACTGGATATTTGGGTTGGTAGAGAAAAATACTGCCTTGGTGGTTACACAGATATAACTTTATCAGCAGCAGAAATAGAATGGTTAGTTTATGAATTAAGCTATTGGTCAGGTATCCCCATTACCCAAGACGGGTGAGAGAAAAAAGGTGTGGGGAGTGTGGAGGGTAATTTTTTGGATACTTAGCTAGAAATCCCACACAAAATTTCGTTCACCCACCCAAGACTAGGCAAGATTGTTTTAGAAGTAGCTCGTACAACATCGGTTTATAGTTGACTACAGAAGCTTGAGAGAGGAAACTTGTATGTTTGGACTGGGATGGCCAGAGGTGGGTATCATTGCCATAGTCGCGCTGCTGATTTTTGGCCCGAAAAAAATTCCCGAACTGGGAAATGCACTGGGCAAGACTCTACGGGGTTTTAAAGAAGAATTGAATAATCCCAATGATGAAAAGAATTCGGAAAAAGAAGAGGAATAAGGTATAGGTTACAGGTTACAGGCTGGTTTTGATTGCTAAACAGCCCTGACGCTGTTGAGGTGAAAATATAAAGGCGCGAAAATTTCGCGCCTTTACTAATGAAAAATCCTAAATTGTATTTACAGCAGGGTACAGGTGAGTGAGGGACAAATTTTCAGAAAAAAGCGTATATTAAAGAACTTTTAACCTGATACCTGTTCCCTGCTATAAAAGTGTGTTGATCACCGAGGAAGGTGACACCCCATTTTGACTTTCTGTAGCGTTTGTGGGAGTGTTTTGTAGAGGCACTTCTTCTTTAACTAGACCACGCACTTTAATTAACTTGATGGCGCGGCTGACGCTCTCTGGCAAAATTACCACCAGGCCGTTTTCTGGAGCCATATCCAAACCTTTGTTAATAGCTTGGGTTTCGTCCATAACAACTTCGCAACGGGCATCGGGTTTAACTTGTGTAATTCCCTTCATAATCAGTTGCGAAGCTGATCCCCGTGGTCTACCGCGTGTGTCATCATCTTCTTTAACGATGATGTAGTCGAAAATATCGGCGGCTAGTTTACCTAAAGTCACAAAGTCTTCGTCGCGGCGATCGCCAGGGCCACCAACTACGCCAATTCGCTGTCCTGTGTTCCAATTACGCACAAATGCACCAACCGCTTCGTAACTGGCTGGGTTGTGAGCATAATCTACTAAGGCGTGGAATGTTCCTAAATTAAATAGGTTCATTCTGCCAGGGGTTTGACTCACGGATGCACGGAATGTCCTTAAGCCAGCGCGAATTTGTTCAATGGTGACGTTCTGTACAAAGGCTGCCAAACTCGCGGCTAAGGCGTTGGCAATCATAAATGGTGCGCGTCCACCCATTGTCAACGGAATTTGTTCAGCCCTTTCGATGCGGTGTGTCCAATCGCCCTTGACAATTGAGAGATAGCCGTTTTCGTAAACTGCGGCGACTCCTCCCTGTTGAATGTGCTTGCGGACTAATTCTGAGTCGGGGTTCATGGTGAAGTAGGCAATGTTCGCCTTGGTTTTTTCGGACATTGCCGCCACACGGCGATCGTCAGCATTCAGTACGGCATAGCCATCAGGGTATATGGCTTCGGCGACTACACTCTTGAGGTTGGCTAATTGATCGATGGTATCAATATCACCTATACCTAAGTGATCGGCAGCAACATTCAGCACGATACCAACATTTGCAGCTTCAAACCCTAACCCGGAACGTAAGATGCCACCACGGGCGCTTTCTAATACAGCTACTTCTACAGTTGGGTCTTGCAGAATCAAGTGGGCGCTTTGGGGGCCTGTGTTGTCTCCGGCTTCGACCAAGTAATCCCCGATATAAGTTCCATCTGTAGTTGTGTAACCTACTACCTTACCCGTTTGTTTATAAATATGTGCCAGCAGTCGGGTAGTGGTAGTTTTACCATTTGTACCTGTGATGCTGAGGAGGGGAATCCGGCTGGATTGTTCGTTGGGGAACAGCATATCCATCACTGCGCCAGCAACATTGCGGGGAATCCCTGAACTGGGGGCAACGTGCATCCGAAAACCGGGAGCCGCGTTGACTTCCACAATGACTCCATCAACTTCGCGCAAAGGGCGGCTAATATCTGTGGTGACGATATCTAAGCCAGCGATATCTAAACCGATTGTCTTCACAACCCTTTGAGCAATCCAAATGTTTTCTGGGTGGATTTCGTCAGTCCGGTCTACAGCAATCCCACCTGTACTGAGGTTAGCAGTTGCCCGCAGGTAACAAATTGTACCTTTGGGTAATATGCTGTTGAGGGTATAACCTTGGCGTTCTAGCAGTTGGTAGCTAGTGCGGTCAAGTTCAATCTTGGTGAGAACTTTGTCGTGTCCATCGCCACGATTGGGGTCTTTGTTGGTTTCTTCAATTAATTCAGCGATCGTATATCTACCATCACCAACGACATGAGCAGGTACACGTTCTGCTACGGCCACTACTTTGCCATCTACCACAAGTACCCGATGGTCGCGCCCAACGTAATACCGCTCAACAATGATTGACCGGGAAACTTGTCTAGCTGCTTCGTAGGCTGCTTCTGCTTCTTCCCAGTTTCTAATATCAATGGTGATGCCGCGTCCATGATTGCCGTCGAGTGGCTTAATCACGATGGGATAGCCACCAACATATTCAATCGCTTCTTCCAAATCATCCAAAAAGTTAATCACAGTACCTCTAGGTACTGGGACACCAGCTGCTGCTAAGATGCGCTTTGTCGCTTCCTTATCACAAGCTAGTTCTACTCCCAGGATGCCGGTTTTATCTGTCATTGTGGCTTGCATTCGCTTTTGGTTCACGCCATAACCTAGCTGAATCAAAAAGCGTGCGCTTAGCTGCATCCAGGGAATGCCTCTTTTTTCTGCTTCTTTAACAATTGCTTCTGTAGAGGGGCCTAAAGAAGCGTCACGCCAAAAGTCTTTCAGGTCTTGGATATCTTGTTCTAATTCCGCCTTGGGATAGCGGCCGCGATCAACAATGCTTTGACACAGCCTGACTGCGGCTCTGCCTGCATAGCGTCCCGCTTCTTCGTTCAGGTATTCGATGACTACCTGATAAACGCCAGGAGTAGAAGTTTCACGGGTGCGACCAAAGCCGACGTGCATTCCGGCTAGTTCTTGGAGTTCTAAAGCTACGTGTTCCACAATGTGGCCCATCATAGTACCTTCTCGTACCCGCATTAGAAAACCACCATGACAGCCAGGCGAACAATAATGACCCTCCAGACTTGGCAGCGCCTCAACTAATCCTTCATAAAATCCAGGGATTTCATTTGAGGGCGTCTCGGCAAGGTTCTCTAAATCGAGGCGCATGACGATCAGTTTGTGGCGTCGAATGCTCCAGTAGTTTGGGCCGCGTAAGGTCTGGATCTTGAGGATTCTCATGGGAATAGGTAGATGGAGATTCGGAACCAAAATTCTAGTTTCTTACTGGATTTGATCGCTAAACTGTTCATAGTAAACAGTTTTTTCTGTTTACATGGTATTCTGTGGATTTTTTCTACTGCCATAAATAAACAGATGATCAACTCACTGTAACCTCGGATACTCTATCCCGTCAGCTGGAGATCCGGTGTACCGCCGGCAATACAGTCCTTTGGTACAGGTGAAAGCGATCGCCATAGCTGAGGATATGCAGACGTAAGTTATGCAACGTCAATGGTTCATTTGCACCAACGTGAGGTTCATTGGTGTGGGTAAGTTCAGTGGGGTCAACAATGGTCACACTGCCTTTGCCCATAACTTGTAACCAACCATCGCGTTCAAATACAGCACAGGTATCTTCATCGATACCAATTCCCAGTCGGTCTGGATGAGAGGCGATCGCACTTAGCAGACGACCTATACGATTACGGTTGTGGAAGTGTTGGTCAACAATCACTTCGGGGATAAATCCCAAACCCGTCGCCATATCGACTAAAGAGCGATTGGGTGTTTCACCACTACCACCACCAGCAATCATGTGATGCCCCATTACGGCTGCACCAGCACTAGTACCTGCTAAGGTTAACTGTCCCCCTCTCACCCTCTGACGGATAATTTCCATCGCTGGTGTATCTGCCAACACGCCACAAAGGCGCAATTGGTCTCCTCCTGTCAGAAATACCCCGCTACACGCCTCTAGAGATGCCTTTACCTGGGAGGATTCACATTGTTCCCGCTCACGAATATCTAAAATTTCAACTTTTTCAGCACCCATCTCCTCAAAAATGCGAATATACCGACCACCGATAATAGCGGGTTCGCGGGAGGCTGATGGAACAATTGTAATATAAGCCTTATTAGCACCGGCACGGCCGAAAAAAGTTCTTAGGATTTCGCGCCCATGAACTTTATCTTCAGCGCCTCCGATGACCATAACAGCGGTTTTAGTTGCTTGGGGTGTCCTCATTTCCAGCGATTTAGCTTTTAATTGCTGCATTTTGTCTCTCCTGTCAACAACTTCAGGAACCATTGCGTTGGACGGGGTTCCCGGCTGATAGCAAATGGCGTGAACCATTAATTGGGACGGGTTTCCCGGCTTGTAGCGAATGGCGTGTGAATTTAACAAGGTTCAGTATCCATTTTGCTTTCTTAAGAGGACACTTTTTGGAAGTTGCAAGGGGCAATTTCTGCCAACTTGGCTTCTTGCTTGAGGCACATAAAGTTGTAATTTTTTATGTGTCTCTTGCCTTTCTTCAAAGCCAGCGCCTTGTTGTTTCCCTGTCCACAGTTCCAGACTGGCAGAATATTGTTTAGGAGCTAGGGTTCCGGGGAGAATTGGGGAACTCAGTTTCCTTTCTGGGATTGGGTGTGAGCAGGTCTGAACACGCTGTTTTGCGGTCTGGCTCGATAAATCCTGGAAGTTGTTAACTTTGGTCAGATTATTAATTTAAATGTAGTTGTGACAATATTTAAACATAAATTAAGTAATTAGAAAAACTTTGGTTGCCACTAAAAATCAATAGTTCTAGTACTTTTAGATACTATTGATTAAGCTTATCTGTAGTTGTAACCTACATTTGCTTGTTGTGTTTACTAGACATTCAACTTTAAGATTAGTGTTCTTGAATACGAATTACTGTGCGCTTTGATATAGTTACACTTTTTCCTGATTGTTTTACCTCAGTTCTCAGTTCTGGGCTGTTGGGTAAAGCTTTAGCCAAACAAATTGCCCAAGTTAATTTAGTCAATCCCAGAGACTTTACCAATGACAAACACCGCAAGGTAGATGATGAACCCTACGGGGGTGGGGTGGGAATGTTAATGAAGCCAGAACCAATTTTTGGTGCGGTGGAGTCCCTACCCTGTTTACCTCGCCGAGAAATAATTTTGATGAGTCCCCAAGGTCAAACCATCGACCAACCTCTGTTGCGGGAGTTGGCGACGAATTATGACCAGTTGATTGTCATCTGTGGTCATTATGAAGGGGTAGATGAGCGAGTACAGAATTTAGTGACGCGGGAAGTGTCTTTAGGAGATTTTATTCTCACAGGGGGCGAAATTCCGGCAATGGCGCTAATTAATGGGGTGGTGCGCTTATTACCGGGAACTGTGGGTAAGGTAGAGTCGCTGAAATCTGAAAGTTTTGAAGAAGGATTGCTAGATTATCCCCAGTATACTCGTCCGGCGAATTTTCGCGGCTGGAAAGTGCCAGATGTCTTACTTTCTGGGAATCATGCGGCGATCGCTCGTTGGCGTTATGAACAACAAATTAAACGCACTGGCGATCGTCGTCCCGATTTACTGGAAAAATGGCAAGAGGAGAAGCAGCAGGGGAGCAGCACCTCGGCTCCGCTCGGCGACCGGGAGCAGGGAGCAGGGGAGAATAATTGTTGACGATTGACCAAGGACAAATGACAAATGACAAATATCAGAATTGGTAACGGCTACGATATTCACAGATTGGTGAGCGATCGCGCTTTAATTTTAGGTGGCATTCAAATTCCCCACGAACTCGGTTTACTCGGACATAGTGACGCGGATGTGTTAACACACGCCATTATGGATGCTATGTTAGGGGCTTTATCCTTGGGTGATATTGGCCATTACTTTCCCCCCACTGATCCCCAATGGGCAGGGGCAGATAGTTTGATACTTTTAACTCAAGTACATCAGCTCATTAAAGACCAAGGTTGGCAGATAGGTAACATTGACTCAGTAGTGGTTGCTGAACGCCCAAAATTAAAACCGCATATCGAGACAATGCGGAGTAAACTTGCCACTGTTTTAGAACTGCAACCCAATCAAATTGGCATCAAAGCTACCACCAATGAAAAACTCGGCCCAGTAGGACGAGAAGAAGGTATTTGTGCTTATGCTGTAGTCTTACTCATCGCTACTGATTAACTTAATCTACTATCTGACTATGGCGATTCTAGAAGTAAACCAGATATTATTCAGTGCAACAGTAAATCTTCTTGCATCTCAAAACTATGCAAATCTTTAATCATAACTTGTCTAGCATTAAACGTTCTTGGATACTGATAATTTTATCTGCATTTACAGCAATAACCCTTGCAGCTTGTAACCCTAGTAACTTTAAAAGTTCGGCGGCACAGATACCACAAGTAGTAAGTAGTATTCTGAGTGATCCCAAAACATTTAATTTTCCTTTGAGTCAAGAATTTCCCAATATTTTTGGCTTGACTTATGAAGGCTTGGTTGATCAAAATCCTATTACGGGAAAAGTTGAGCCGAAATTAGCAGAATCTTGGCAAATTTCTGAAGATAAATTGAAGTTTATTTTTACTCTGCGTCAAGATTTAAAATGGTCGGATGGTCAACCACTTACAGTGGATGATGTTGTATTCACATATAACAATATTTATTTTAATGAGGCAATTCCCACAGATGTGAGAGATTCTTTTAGGATTGGCGTGAGTCGCAAGTTGCCTACTGTCAGTAAAATAGATGAACGGCGGATAGAATTTGCTTTACCAGAACCATTTAGACCGTTTTTATTAAATACAGGCACTCCCATATTACCTGCCCACGCTTTGCAAAAGTATGTCCAGGAAAAAGATAGTGAAGGAAAACCGATATTTTTGTCTAAGTGGGGTGTAGATACTCCACCAGAAGAAATTATTGTTAATGGCCCTTTCAAGTTAGAGCGATATGATACTAGCCAGCGTGTTGTATTTCGGCGCAATCCTTATTATTGGCGTAAAGATGCTGAAGGAAAATCCCAGCCTTATATTGAACGTTTAGTTTGGCAAATTGTCGAAAATACAGACACAGCTTTGTTGCAGTTTCGCTCTGGCGGCTTAGATACCATAGGTATTTCACCTGATTACTTTTCTTTGTTAAAAGTGCAAGAAAAACAAGGAAATTTCACGGTTTATGGTAATGAACCTGGAACTGGTACTAACTTTGTTCTGTTTAATTTAAATAAAGGTAAAAGAAATGGCAAGCCACTGGTAGACCCCATCAAATCACGTTGGTTTAATACAGTGGAATTTCGGCAGGCGGTTGCTTATGCGATTGACCGCCAAACAATGATTAATAATACTTTTCGTGGATTGGGAAAACCACAAAACTCCCCAGTGACAGTCCAGAGTCCTTATTATCTTTCGCCGGAAGAAGGTTTAAAAACTTACAATTATAATCCCGAACAATCAAAGCAATTATTGATCAAAGCTGGATTTAAATATAATGAACAAGGTCAATTATTAGATGCTGAGGGTAATCGGGTTCGCTTCACTTTGCTGACAAATTCTGGGAATAAAATCCGGGAAGCCATTGGGGCGCAGATTAAACGAGATTTGGCTAAAATCGGGATGCAGGTTGATTTTACCCCGATCGCCTGGAATACTTATACAGATAAACTCTCTAATACCCTCGACTGGGAAGCTTCTTTACTCGGTTTAACAGGCGGTTTAGAGCCAAATGATGGGTCTAATGTTTGGTCTCCTGAAGGTGGGTTGCACATGTTTAACCAAAAACCCCAGCCAGGACAAAAACCCATTGAAGGCTGGGAGGCTTCCCCTTGGGAAATCGAAATTGGCAAACTTTACATCCAAGCAGCCCAAGAATTTGATGAGGCAAAAGTTAAACAAATTTATGCCAAAACTCAACAAATTACTCAGGAAAATTTGCCTTTTATTTATTTAGTCAACCCCTTAGCGATGACAGCAGTACGCAATCGCTTTGAAGGGATTAATTATTCTGCCTTGAGTGGTGCATTCTGGAACATTTACGAAATCAAAATTACAAAATAGTTAAAGCAGAAAATGAGCGTCGTGACTATGTACTATGGACTATGGACAAATGACCAATGACAAATGACAAATGATCAGAATTTGCGATCGCTCCTAGAAGAAGTCGCAAATGGTAAAGTTACCCCAGATATAGCCTTCAATTCTCTGAAAAACTTAGCCTATGAACCTGTAGGTGAGTTTGCCAAAATCGATAACCATCGCGCCCTCAGAACCGGTTTCCCGGAAGTGATTTGGGGGCCTGGTAAAACTCCTGAACAAATTATTCGCATTATTGAAGTGATGCGCCAACGTAACCCAGTGGTGATGGCGACTCGCATTGAACCATCGGTTTATGCAATGCTGCAATCAAAAGTCCGGGGTTTGCAATATTTCGAGTTAGCCAGAATTTGCGCCATTACTCCCGAAATTATTGAACCTCAGTTTCCGGGGGAAATTGGTATTCTTTCGGCTGGAACTGCGGACTTACCTGTGGCGGAAGAAGCAGCCATCACAGCAGAACTGTCTGGGTTTCGCGTCCAGCGTCTTTGGGATGTGGGAGTTGCAGGTATTCACCGCTTGCTGAGTAACCGTCATTTGATTGAGTCGGCATCAGTATTAATTGTTGTTGCGGGGATGGAAGGGGCTTTACCTAGTGTGGTAGCAGGTTTAGCCAATTGTCCTGTGATTGCTGTACCTACTAGTATTGGCTATGGTGCCAGTTTTGGCGGTTTAGCACCTTTGCTGACGATGCTAAACTCTTGTGCTGCTGGTGTTGGTGTAGTGAATATTGATAATGGTTTTGGCGCAGCAGTATTAGCGGGGCAAATTTTGCGAACGGCGGCGAAGTTGAGGCAAAAAGAGGAGTCCCTATAAAATAGGAATTTCTCTTTACAAAATTTCAGACTTCAGACTTCACACTTCATACTTCATTAAAATACTCAAAGAGATTTTTAAGCAACCAAAGATAATCTATAAATGACAAGCTCTACAGATATTGCAACCTTAGCGAAATGGATGGCGGCTGATTTTAGCAACCAAGCCCAGGCTTTTGAAAATCCGCCATTTTATGCACATATCCGCGTGTGTATGCGTCCCTTACCATTGGACTTGTTATCAGGGGTCAGTTTTTTTGTAGAACAAGCTTATGACTATCTGTTGAATGACCCTTATCGCTTGCGGGTGTTAAAGTTGTTGAACGTAGGCGATCGCATCCACATCGAAAACTACACTGTTAAACAAGAAGAAAAATTTTACGGTGCATCCCGTGACTTAGAACGCCTCAAAAGCCTCACAGCCGATGACTTAGAAAAATTACTAGGCTGTAACATGATAGTCGAATGGACAGGTAACAGCTTCAAAGGTTATGTAGAACCAGGAAAAGGCTGTATTGTGTTCCGTAAAGGTCAAAAAACTTACCTAGACAGTGAATTTGAAATTGACGACGAAAAATTCATCAGCCTAGACAGAGGACGCGACTTAGAAACTGATGAACATATCTGGGGTTCCGTCGCTGGGCCATTTTACTTCGTGCGGTGGGCGAGTTTTGCCGATGAAGTTAAGTGTTGAGTGCTGAGTGGGAAGTTAGGGGGACAAGGTAGATAGGGGAGACAAGGGAGACAAGATATTACTTTTAACTTGTCTAATATCCTGTTGCGGCTAACTCCAGTGGGTGAAAATAGGGAACTCTTTCTATTGATGTTTCCCAGACACCACTGGGGTATAGTTTCAGCAGCCGAAATCCTGGTGATTTTTCGTCAATGGCAAAAGTGGGACTATGAGAACGAAATTGAATACAAGTTGAGGGAGTTCCCAAATACCCGACGTTGCGGCGTTGGTGTTGGAATTGTTGATGAATATGACCGAATAAAACTAATTTAACTTGTGGGTAACGGTCAATCACTGCAAAAAATTCTTCAGGATTTTGCAGGCTACTGCTATCTAACCATAAAGAATTCATCAAAAAAGGCGGATGATGTAACGCTATTAATGTGGGTTTATCGCCTAGTTTGATTAATTCCGACTCTAACCAACTCAGAGTATCCGCAGAAAGATGACCATGTACATAGCCCGGTACAGCCGAGTTTAGTAAGATAAAATTCCAATGACCACGCTGAAAAGACTTGCGCCGCGAAATCATTTTCAGGTTAAGAATTTCATTCATTGCGATCGCACAGTCATGGTTTCCTGGTAGCCAGTAAGTAGGTATTTGTAGTTGATTGACTAAACTTTGCAGATGTTCATAAGACTCGGAAGTTCCATCCCCAGATAAATCTCCCGTCAACAGTAGTAAATCAATTTCTGATTTTAACTCCTGCAATCGCCCCAAAACTACCTTAAAAGACTCAATGGTAGGCATTCCCAGCAGTTGATGATTTTCTGAGGCAAACAGATGTATATCCGTTACCTGAGCAATTGATAGGGGAGGTAGATAATTTATCTTCACTGCTCACACTCTACTTGTATCTGTACCCTGATTTTCATTATCGGTAGAACACGCAACTTACCTTCAAGTAGCAAAACTAGCTTGATATTAGGTGCGTGCCTAATAATTATTTTGGCAACTAACCTTGTAAATTCAAAGCTTCTGCTCAAAATGAGTTAACAGTCTTTAAGTAATTGTTATACTCAAGTCTGTACATAAAAATACAATTTTAAACAAAAAATTTTTGCATCTACCCTAAGATAGAAAAAGTAACAAGACTTACGCACAGAGATTGGGTGGAGAAACGGAACCCAACATTCACGCATACTTTGTTGGGTTACGCGATCGCTACACCCAACCTTGTATATTGAGGGAAGTAGTAGGCTGTCGCGTTCTTTTTTCAAATTGATATTAACTATCGATGTTTCGCGCAAAGGCGCAAAGGCGCGAAACAAAAAACATCCCTCTCATCAGCCCTTAGTTTCTTCCTGTCTCTCGCAGACTTCCCGCCCGACAATCTCGTAACCAAGCTTTTATCCCTTGGGCGACTGTACCATTACTACTATCACGCGGTGGTGTTGGTGGTTGTTGATTCCTAGAAGCACCAGTTTGTGTCAACATCGTTACCAAATACCAGCCACTTTGATTTTTAGTCAAAAATAACCAATGAAATTCTTGTAATTCAATAGCTTTATTTTCTATATACTGTCGTTCTAAGGTGGTAAAAAATACCTGCTCAACTTTTGAGTTAGCACTTTTCTGCTCATTGAGATCATCACTAGCAGGATTTAGTGGTAAAGGTTGAAATTCTGGTCTACCCGCTAACAGCATATAGCTGAACAAATCATTACTTCTTGTTCGCCGACGAGCGCGTTGACTGGCACGATTACTATAACTAGGTAAATCGCGCAACAGTTGAGTAGTTAATGTTTCGAGATTTTTTTCTTTGCAAACAGAGTTTACATTTATCTCTGCGGCTTGAGAAAATGCAGAGTTATCAAAAATATGGGCAATTATTATACATAACGTAGAAGCGATGAGGGGGAGTAGGAAATAGGGGTGTAGGGGTGTAGGGGTGTAGGGAAAAAACTTTTTCATACTTTTGTGTGAGTAAACCTTATACCATTTTGGATTTTAGATTTTGCGAAAAGTTGCGTGGGCGGGTTCCCCGACTTGAGCAAACTTTTCAAGACAGATTTTGGATTGAGACAGGCTTTACTGGTAAGCTTTTGGGCAATTCATTTGTCGCAATCATTCTTCAATTTGGTATTAAATTTCAAGATGCGCGTTATATCAACGCCAAACACACCTAAAAAGATAGTGCGTTACGGCTAATTCTCACTGTCTTAAGTTCCAAAATTCTTGCATAGCCGTAACACACCCTACTGGCGTGGCAAGGCTAAAGTAGTGCATTAGATTTGGATAAAAACGCAGATAAACGCTGATGAACACAGATAAAATCTATTTTTTAATGCAACATTTAAGGCTTGCCACGCCACTACTTACTAGTCCCTAGCCTCCAGCCTCTAATTCAATTCCTCAGAAATTCGCTTCCAGGCTAACTCAGGATCAGGCGCAGCAGTGATGGGACGACCAATTACTAAATAGTTTGCACCAGCTTGCAGGGCTTGGGAAGGGGTGAGCGATCGCTTTTGATCTCCTTTATCAGCCCAACTTGGACGCACACCCGGACAAACGAATAAAAACTCATCCCCACAGGTTTGGCGCAATTGCGCCACTTCCTGGGGTGAACATACCGCCCCATCTAACCCTGACTCTTGCGCCATTAATGCCATTTCTAGGGCAAATTCGGGCAACTCTAGGGGAATTTTTAAATCAAACGCTAATTGTCGCGCCGAAATACTCGTCAACAACGTAATAGCAATTAATTTGGGCGGTTGCACACCTGCTTGGGTTGCGCCTGTTTGGGCTGCTTCGGTAGCGGCTTTGAGTGCATCCTTACCTGCGGTTGCATGAATTGTCAACAAATCTACCCCATACCGCGCCGCACTGCGACAAGCTCCAGCCACCGTATTAGGAATATCATGAAACTTTAAATCTAGAAAGATGCGCTTTTGCCGAGATTTTAAAATTTCTAAAATGCTCGGCCCAGTGCTGGTAAACAACTCTAACCCAACCTTCCAGAAACTAACTGATTCTAGCTTGTCAATTAGAGCGATCGCACCCTCCAAATCCGGCACATCCAAAGCCACTATGATTTTGTCATTAGTCATTGGTCATTTGTCCTTGGTTATTTCCCCCCACTCCCCACACTTCCCACACTTCCCACACTTCCCACACTCCCCACACTCCCCACACTTCCCACACTTCCCACACTTCCCACACTTCCCCCACTCCCCACACTTCCCACACTTCCCACACTTCCCACACTTCCCACACTTCCCACACTCCCCACACTTCCCCCTACTCCCAACTCCCCATTCCCTACTCCCTCAATTTACGGAACTAAACGCACAAACTTGTTCTTCCCCACTTGCAATACTCGTCCGTGTAATTCACTAGGTTCTGTAAAAGTGGTATCAACATCGGTAATGCGATCGCCATCCAAGCGTACACCACCTTCTTGAATTTTCCGCCGTCCTTCGCCTGTACTTTTACACAAGCCACAAGCACCAAGTATAAAAGCCAACTTTGCCGGAAACTGAGGTACACCAGCAAGGGAAAATTCTGGAACAGCACCTTCCTTACCGCCACTTTTTGCTGCTTCTTTCGCTTCATTTGCAGCTTGTTCGCCGTGATATTGTTTAACTACTTCCCAAGCTAAAAGCATCTGGCGATCGCGCGGGTTTTCTGGCAATTTATCTAAAGGTAAATCTGTCAGCAGTTCAAAATACTGTGCCAGCAAATTATCAGGAACCCCTTGTAACTTCTGATATTTTTGTCCTGGGTGTTCCGACAACCCAACATAATTGCCCAGAGACTTCGACATTTTCTGTACGCCATCTGTACCAATTAAAATTGGTAACAGCACCCCAAATTGTGGCTTCTGTCCAAAATAACGTTGTAAATCTCGTCCTACAGCAATGTTAAACTTTTGGTCAGTTCCCCCAAGTTCTACATCAGCCTCAACAGCAACAGAATCATAGCCTTGCATCAACGGATAAAGGAACTCATGCAAGAAAATCGGATTCTCTTTTTTATAACGTTCAGCAAACCCTTCCTTGGCTAACATCTGTCCCACGGTCATCGTAGACAGTAACTCCAAAATCTTTCCTAAATTAAGCTGGGAAAGCCATTCGGAGTTATAACGCACCTCTAACCGTCCTGGTGTGTCAAAATCCAAAATAGGACGCACTTGGTCTAAGTAAGTCTGGGCATTTTGCGCCACATCAGCCTCTGTTAGCTGGCGACGCACCTCAGATTTCCCAGTCGGATCACCAATGCGAGCCGTAAAATCACCAATAATCAGGACTGCCGTATGACCAGCATCTTGAAACGCTCGCAGTTTTCTCACTGGTATGCTATGACCAAAGTGAATATCAGCACCCGTAGGGTCGATTCCCAATTTCACCCTCAAAGGTCTGTTACTATTTGCTAGACGCTGTTCTAAACTTTCAATTTCGCTATTAATATCAGTCGGTTGGGGGAATACTTCTACTATTCCACGATGCAGCCAAGAAAAATCTTGCGCCATAATAGGAGATTCGCTATTAACTACACTTTTTATCTGAGAAGTTAGGTTGGTTACATTCACTGGCAACTTGTCCGTTTTTTCATCTGCCAAACTAATATAATTGCAAAAAATTAACCACCTTGCTGCATTTCGATGAATTACAGTTAAATTTACAAGTGAGGAAGTGATATCACCGTGTCGTCTAGGACTCTTGAAAATAAGCAGCCACAACGTCGGCCTTCACCGGGTTTTGAGTTCTTGAAAGGCGTTGGTCAGATAACTGGCGGTACTTTGTTATCTATCACCATGCTGACAAGCTCTATTGTAGCTGGAGGGCTGGTAGGTTTAGCGATTAGTTTCCGCAATTTGCCCGATGTCAGACAACTGCGTAACTTTTTGCCTTCAGAAACAACTTATATTTATGACATTAAAGGTAAACTCCTGGCCAGCGTCCACGGGGAGGCTAACCGCGAAGTTGTACCATTAGATAGAATTTCACCTAATTTAAAACGAGCTGTACTCGCCAGTGAAGATGGACATTTTTACTATCATCACGGGATTAATCCTACAGGTATTGGGCGTGCCATTGTAGTTAACGCCGTTGCAGGTGGTGTTAAAGAAGGTGGTTCTACCATCACCATGCAGTTGGTGAAAAACTTGTTTTTGTCGCAAAAACGCGCCATTACTCGAAAATTAGCCGAGGCTGTCTTAGCAATTCGTTTAGAACAAATTCTTACCAAAGACCAAATTTTAGAAATGTACCTCAATCAAGTGTATTGGGGTCACAATAATTACGGTGTCCAAACAGCCGCCCGCAGTTACTTTGATAAGTCCGCCGAAACCTTAACCTTGGCAGAGTCGGCTATGATGGCGGGTTTAATTCAAGCCCCAGAAGAATTTAGCCCCTTTGCTAGTATGAAGCTGGCAAAACAAAAGCAAAAAGAAGTATTAGGGCGGATGCTGGATTTGAAGTGGATCACCCAGCAAGAATATGATGATGCGTTAAAGCAAGAAATTAAACTTGGTAGAATCAGGTCTTTCCAAGGTAGCGCCTTACCCTATGTTTCTAATACTGTATCTCAGGAATTAGCGAAAAAGTTTGGGCGTGACGCATTACTCAAAGGCGGGATGCGCGTCCAAACTACAGTTGATGCTAAATTCCAAATGATGGCAGAAGACACTGTGAAAAAATGGCATCAAACTCTTTTAAGCCAAGGGTTGTATAAAAACCAAATTGCTTTGGTAGCCATTGATCCGCGTACCCATTTTATTAAAGCATTGGTGGGTGGTGTAGATCCCAAGGTGAGTGAGTTTAACCGCGCCACTCAAGCACTACGTCAACCAGGTTCTTCTTTTAAACCGTTTGTTTACTATGCTGCTTTTGCCACTGGTAAGTTTGGGCCAGACTCAACTGTCATTGATGCGCCAGTGAGTTACCGTGATGGTAATGGTTGGTATTATCCCAGGAACTATGATGGAACCTTTGGCGGGGCGATGTCGATTCGCAAGGCTTTATCAGTATCTCGGAATATCCCGGTGATTAAGCTGGGTAAGACTGTGGGGATGTCAAAAGTTATAGAAGTTTGCCGGACTTTGGGAATTATGAGTCCAATGGAACCTGTAACTTCATTGCCTTTAGGTGCAATTGGTGTGACACCTTTGGAAATGACCAGTGCTTATGCGACTTTTGCTAACTACGGTTGGCAATCTCCACCAACAATTATCGCGCGGATTACTGATAGTAGTGGCAATGTATTGCTAGATAATACGCCTAAGCCTCAGCTAGTGCTTGACCCTTGGGCTTCAGCAGCAATTATCGATACTATGCGTTCAGTAATTACCGAAGGTACGGGGAAAAACGCCGCCATCGATCGCCCTGCGGCTGGCAAAACAGGGACAACATCTTCCGAAAAAGATATTTGGTTTGTTGGTACTGTACCCCAGCTAACTACTGCTGTTTGGGTAGGGAGAGACGATAACAGACAATTAGCTCATGGTGCTACTGGTGGTGTCATGGTAGCTCCCATCTGGAAAGATTTTATGACTAAAGCCCTCAAAGGCGTACCAGTAGAAAATTTCAAACCGCCTTCCCAGTTCCCTCGTCCAAAAGGAAACTAAATCGCTACGCGGAAGTCAAAAATCAAAAGTCAAAAAGCTTATATTAAAAGCTTTTTACTTGAAATGGTATCTTGATTTCCGCCCTGTTGTACTAGCTTGAGAGTTTGGATTTTGGATGACTTAATCAATCCAAAATCTAAAATCTCAAATCCAAAATCTTTAGGGTTGTTTTTCCAGTTCGGCTTTCATCCGTTCTAAAGTGAAGTTCATTTGATCAAACATCTGTTGCGGAGTGATGCCAAACTGACCAAGCTGAGTTTTTAATTGTTCTACTGTCATTTGTGCCATGAAATCCTCTGATAGCTCAAATCGCTTCATAAAGATGCGATAGCGATCCATCATGGCTTCCATTTGTTCAATAAACAGTTTTTTACCTTCGCGGTCAAACTTGCCATAACTATTACCAAGTTTAATGAGGGCTTGGTAATCTTCAAAAAGCTCTTTTGCTTCTTGCTGCAATATCTCAGAATCAAAGAATCCCATGTTGCTTATCTTTAACTGAGTACTGACACTCAGCAGCTTATAGTGATGCTTATATTTTTATTCTAGTCTAGGGGATGATTAGAGAAAAGAAACTTCGGTTAAAGTACGGTTTTTCACAGAGATTCCAACACTTGACTTTAGCGACTTTCTGTTAATGTGATGGTGTCATTAATCAGAGAGAAAAAACTTATGGGACTGTTTGACCAAATCCTCAGTGCGGTAGGTAATACCAATCAACTGGGGGGGATTATCAATACTGTACAACAACTGAGCGATCGCACTGGTGCCGATGCCTCGACAATCCAATCAGTTTTGGGAATTGTGGGTAATTATGTCCGCTCTTCTTTACAAGAAAAGCAAGCTACCAATGGCGAAGGTGAAGTCCAAGCTTTGGTAAACCAATATGCCGGTACTTCTCCTAATCCCCAAGCTGTAGATTCGCTGTTTTCTGGAGAAATGCAGCAACAAGTGGCTGAGGCGGTTGCTCAACGCACTGGTTTAGATGCTGGGACTATTCAACAATTACTACCTTCAATAGTGCCAGTAGTGCTGAATTTTCTCCAATCGAGTGGTAGTAATTCTGTGTTAAATGCTTTTTTAGACGCAGATAGAGATGGCGATGTTGATATTACTGACGCGATTCGCTTGGCTAGTCAGTACCTCGGTAGATAATCAAGTTAATTTGCAAATTTAATTTACTAATTTAGTTTTGCTTGTCAATATCCAAAACTAATTTTGTTTCAGACAATACTTTAGAGCTGTTGCCAAATACTCATACTGCTCTAAAGTATTGTAAATCTGTGCAGAAATCCTGATCAGCATTCCTGGTGATTCAGTCCAAGGAACCACTTGTACTTGAATACCAAATTGATCCAACAATTGATCATGTAGCCAAATATGATTTTGATTTGCCAAACTCACAGGCATTGGTACAACAGCCATTGAACCAATCATTTCTGCTGGACAAGGTGGTTGTACTTGTAGGGTTGTACAAAGTAACTGTCTAGCTTGGATAACTAGCTGATGATTGCGCTGCATTAATTCTACCCAACCACCGGGTAACAGTGAACCCATCAAAGCGATCGCTTCTGGTACGCACATATAAGCTGTGGGATCATCTGTACCTGTCCAGTCAAATTCCAACTGAAAGCGGCTTTTATCAGTGCGTGGTGAGTTAGCACCGTGGCTAATTGTCAGGGGATGAATTTCTGCTTGTTTATCCCGCCGCACATACAAAAATGCGGCTCCTTTGGGTGCAGAAAGCCATTTATGACAGTTCCCCGTATAGTAAGTTGCCCCAATTTCTGCCATATTTAAGGCAATCATTCCTGGTGCATGAGCGCCATCAATTAATGTCTCAACACCACGCGCCTGTAATTCCTTGACTAGCTGCGCTATGGGGAAAATTAACCCTGTCTGGCTAGTTATATGGTCTAGTAATGCTAAACGAGTTTTAGGTGAAACTTGCTCTAATACGGCGGCAATTATTTGTTGTGGCGACTCCACAGGTAAAGGAATCTGCGCTACAACTACCCGCGCTCCCGTGCGACTCGTAATAAAGTTTAAAGCATTGCGACAAGCGTTGTATTCGTGGTTAGTCGTCAGAATCTCGTCATCGGGGGCAAAATGTAAAGAACGCAACACTGAATTTACGCCAGTTGTCGCATTTGGGACAAATACTAAATCTTGGATATCAGCATGAATAAAAGCTGCCAACTTGCTGCGAGCATTGTCTAATAAAGGTTCCCACTTTCTGCCAAAAAAATTTACTGGGTCTTGTTCCAACTGCGATCGCAAACTCTGCTGCACTGCTAACACCGCTTTTGGACAAGCACCATAAGAACCATGATTAAGAAACACTACGCTAGGGTCTAGTGTCCAAAGTCCTTGGTAAGATGAAGATTGAAGTTTGAAACCTAACTCTTCACACTTCATACTTTACCCTTCATACTTTTAAAACTCCCCAGACTGGATTCGAACCAGTGACCAATCGATTAACAGTCGATCGCTCTACCGCTGAGCTACTGAGGAACGCTGTCGCTCACAATTTCTAATAGTAGCGTAATCACTAAGAAATGGCAAGTACTTTTGCTAATTTTTTTCTCAAGTCTCATTTTGTCCAATATTGTCACTAAAAACCCTGCCTGAAGGAAGATTAGAGACTTATGGATGTTGCGTTACTGTAATCCCATACGCAATGCAGCCAACTTCTGTCGCGCTTTATCATCAATGGCACTAGCCAAAAACCTACTGTTAGATTTTTTGCGAGTTTGATATTTTTGGCGAACTCGGCAAACTGTGGTTTCGACAGCACTACAAAGCTGTTGTGCTGATAACCATTCCGCCCCGTATCCTTGTACTACTAATTGTTGCGCTCTGTCTGAGGTAGCCACAATCATCCGCGAAATTCGAGATGCAGTTATCTGCGATCGCAAGGAAGCACAAATTTTTTCGATGTAAGTATCTGCCGTTTGCCCAAAATCAGTGTAGTAAACAGAAACTAACTCTGTAATCACTTCTTTATTGCTAGAAGCGTTATGATATTGAGCATCGAAAACTATTTGAGTTTCGTAACCTTGAAAAGCACTGTAACCGATCATGGCTTCGACCAGTTCCCAACGTGCTGCTTCTAAACCAGCACTATCACGGGTTTTTTTCAGACAAGGCCAAGCGCCAATTATGTTGTAACCGTCCACCAACAGAACGGCTGGGACTGAGGAACGGGGCATGGTTTTTAATCACAATTTTCTAGAGTTAACACAATCCATTCATAACTTTTATAGTAATTGAAGCATTCGCTGTAACACTATGTTACAAAGCACTAAATAATGCAAAGAGATTGCAAAATTTATCTCAAAAAAGTTCTCAATTTCAGAAGTCAGTTACCAAAAAAGAGAATTACTTAAATCAATTCAGAGGTAAAAAACCCTGTATTTGCAAGCATTTTGTCTGCTGATTGGTTGCTATACTAATTGCCTACAAATGTAAACGCGCCTTTAATGAGGCGCGTTAGAGATGTTAAAAATTATTGATGAATTAATTTGAGCATTTAAGGTGATTCATCATTCACTTTCATCAATCGTTGTTTGAGGCGTTGGGGTTCACCCCAATCAACTAAAGAACCTTTATCGAGTAAAAAAGCCCCATCACAGTAATTCAACTCATCCAGGCGGTGAGTTACCCACAAGGCTGTAATACCGCGACTTTTGACTAGGCGGTGGACACCAGCCACTAAATCTAATTGGCTATCAGGGTCAAGTAAAGCTGTGGGTTCATCTAATAATAAGATTTCACAGTGACGAGCGATCGCACCAGCAATCGCCACACGTTGTTTTTGTCCCCCACTCAAAGCATATATCGGGCGTAATTGCAGTTGCAGCAAATTTACCGCCCCTAAAGCTTCTTCAACCCTTGCTCTCACCATAGCAGGCGGCAATTTTTCTTCCACCAGTCCAAAAGCCACATCTGCACCCACAGTTGGCATAACTAATTGATGATCAGGATTTTGGAACACAAAACCGACAGGAGGTAAAACACCAATTTCACCAGACTGGGGCTGTAACAGCCCCGCCAAGAGTCGGAGTAGAGTTGATTTGCCACTGCCATTAGTACCCAAAAGCATCCAAAATTCACCTTTGGGAACCGCTAGAGAACAAGACTTGATAGCCGCCTCACCACTAGGCCAATTGAAATTTAAGTTTTTGACTTGAATGCCCACTTCCGTCATTGCTACACCTTACTCGCCTGCTAAGGCAAAAAAGCCAGGTGGTCTGCCACTGCTAGTGCTAACACCATCTTTCTG
Organism: Aulosira sp. FACHB-615; assembly: GCF_014698045.1. Taxonomy (GTDB): domain Bacteria; phylum Cyanobacteriota; class Cyanobacteriia; order Cyanobacteriales; family Nostocaceae; genus Nostoc_B. Next base: position 715 of record NZ_JACJSE010000003.1, on the reverse strand, counting down.
AATAATCTGTACCCCAGAAATTTCACTAGCACGAACAGCGATTTTTTTCTCTGTCTTACCTTCACACTTGAGTTCCACAATATCAGGATTGCCAGAACGCATCGCTGCCAAAATGAGTTGGTAGACAGCCTCAGCGTCTTCTGTTGACTTCCGTTGAACTGATATGGGGAAGGCGGTGTTTCTTACACTTATGTCAATGGTAAACATTTAGGATTAATCAAACATATCTGTGGACTCATTTTAGCGTCCAAGAATGAGGGAGTGGGGAATAGGGAGTGGGGAGTGGGGAAAAATGTTTTTTTCATTCATACTCGGCGGCGCACTGCCTATCGTCGGTATTAAATGAGAGTTGTTTAGAAAGTCAAAAATCTCCCCAAACCCTAATCACAACTTCCTAATCACCACTGACTCTTCCCCAAAAGATTAAATTTGACTCAGAATACCCTGGAAAAATTAACGATTTTCACCTAGAATTATTAGAGTCAGTAAAAAATTGTAAACTGGATTGACAAACCAGTTAAAAATCTGCATTGAAGAGGCTGCTACAAAAGAGCCTGCAAGCAGAACTGTACTTATAAGAAAATATTTGGAGTTTCACTCTCATGACCATCGCAGTTGGACGCGCCCCAAGTAGAAGAGGGTGGTTTGACGTACTAGACGACTGGTTAAAGCGCGATCGCTTCGTGTTTGTAGGTTGGTCAGGAATATTACTATT